>JBFWJB010000020.1:0-17458 GCA_050253435.1 Rhodospirillaceae bacterium | reverse complement strand
CATGCGGCCGCCGGGAGCTGGGTTTCCCCGGCGTTCTTTTTACCGGCCCAGCGGAACGGCATCCACAGGGTCGGATTCGGGACAGGGAGAATCGGCAGCCGTTTCAAGCGATCCGCCACGAAGACGTAGGACGAAACCGGAAGAAGCTGCGAAATCCCGCCTCCTTCTTTCGTCTCAATCCCTCTGTGCGAGGATTTCCGCGACGATGGAGGGCAGGGCGTCGCGCCAGGAGCGCGCCGCGAGGCCGAGCGCGCGTTCGGTCTCGGCGCAGTCGAGCGCCGAGTTGCGCGGACGGCGCGTCGCCGTGGGATAGTCCGCGGTGGCGATCGGCACCACCGCCGGGCGGCGGCCCCACACCGGCGCGGCGCAATCGAAGATCGCCTCGGCAAAGCCGTGCCAGGTGGTGGCCTCCTTGCCCGCGAGGTGCCAGGTGCCCCATGTCAGGCTCTCTCCCTGCGCCAGGCGGGGGGCGAGCGCGGCGAACGCGGCGGCGATGTCCTGTGCGGCGGTGGGGCAGCCGGTCTGGTCGGCGACGACGCGCAGCTCGTCGCGCTCCGCGCCGAGGCGCAGCATGGTGCGCACGAAGTTGTGGCCGCGCGCTGCATAGACCCATGAGGTGCGGAGGATCAGGTGGCGCGGGCAGGCGGCGCGCACCGCCTGTTCGCCCGCTTCCTTGCTCGCGCCGTAGACGCCGAGCGGCGCCACCGGGTCGGTGCGCAGCCAGGGTCCGGTCTTGGAGCCGTCGAACACGTAGTCGGTGGACAACTGCACCATCGGCGCGCCGCGCGCCGCGCAGGCGGCGGCGATCTCGCCCGGTGCCTCGGCATTCACCGCGAAGGCGAGGGCGGGCTCGCTCTCGGCGCGGTCCACCGCGGTGTGGGCGGCGCAGTTGATCACCGCATCGGGGGCGAGCGCGGCGAGCGCCGCGGCGAGGCCCTGCGGGCGCGCGAGGTCGAGAACGCCGCGCCCTGCGGGCACGAAGGTCACGCCGGGGGGCGGCGGCAAGGCGATCAGGCTGCCGCCCACCTGCCCCGAAACCCCGGTGACGACGATGCGGAAGCTCATGGCGCGGCGTCCAGGCCCAGGCGTTCGCCGCGGTAGCTGCCGTCCAGCACGCGCTGCCACCAGGCGCGGTTGCCGAGGTACCAGTCGAGGGTGCGGGCGAGGCCGGAGGCGAAGTTTTCGCGCGGGCTCCAGCCCAGTTCCGCGCCGATGCGCGAGATGTCCATGGCGTAGCGCAGGTCGTGGCCGGGGCGGTCGGCGACGAAGCTGATGAGATCGGCGTGCGCCTTGCCGTCCGGCAGCGGCGCGCGCGCATCGAGCAGGGCGCAAAGCTCGCGCACCACCTCCAGGTTGGTCTTTTCGCAGGCCCCGCCGATGTTGTAGGCGCGCCCCGGCACGCCTTTCTCCAGCACCAGGCAGAGCGCCTCGGCGTGATCCTCGACATAGAGCCAGTCGCGCACGTTCGCCCCGTTGCCGTAGACCGGCAGCGGATCCCCGGCCAGGCCCTTGAGGATCATCAGGGGGATCAGCTTCTCCGGGAACTGGTAGGGGCCGTAGTTGTTGCTGCAGTTGGTGACCAGCACCGGCAGGCCGTAGGTTTCGTGCCAGGCGCGGGCGAGGTGGTCGGAGCCCGCCTTCGACGCCGAGTAGGGGGAGTTGGGGCGGTAGGGGGTGTCCTCGGTGAACAGGCCCTCCGCGCCCAGGGTGCCGTAGACCTCGTCGGTGGAAACGTGGAGGAAGCGGAACGCCGCGCGCCGCGCCGCGGGCAGCCCCTGCCAATAGGCGCGCGCCGCGCCGAGCAGGGTGGCGGTGCCGACGACGTTGGTGGTGACGAATTCCATCGGCCCGTCGATCGAACGGTCGACGTGGCTTTCCGCCGCGAGGTGGATCACCGCGTCCGGCTGGTGGCGGTCGAACGCCGCCGCCATCGCCGCGGCGTCGCGGATATCGGCGACCTCGAGGATGCTGCCGCAGCCCGCCACGTTGTCGAGGTTGGCCGCATAGGTCAGGGCGTCGAGGTTGACCACCGCCGCGCCCGCGGCGCAGAGCCGCCGCACCACCGCCGAGCCGATGAAGCCGGCGCCGCCCGTCACCATCACCTTCATCTGCGTTCTCGGCCTCCCCTAGGTGAAATCCGGAATCCGCGCCGCGTCGAACGCCGGAAGGGCGCGGTCCTTGGCGGAAAGCACCGCCTCCGCCTCCGTCACCGGCCAGGCGATGCCGAGGGCCGGGTCGTTCCACAGGAAGCCGCTTTCCGCCTCTGGCGCATAATAGCCGCTGAGCTTGTAGAGCACCTCGACGTTTTCGCCGAGGGTGCAGAAGCCGTGAGCGAAGCCGACGGGGATATAAAGCTGCCGCCCGTTTTCGGCGCTCAATTTCACCGCCAGATGACGCCCGAAAGTGGGGGAGCCGCGGCGGATGTCCACCACCACGTCGAGGATGGCCCCCTGGGCCACGCGGATCAGCTTCGCCTGGGCGTGCGGCGGGGCCTGCCAGTGCATGCCGCGCACCGTGCCCCCGGCGGCGGAGCGGGAATGGGCGTCCATGACGAACTCGGCGTCGATGCCCGCTGCCGCCCATTGCCGCCGGTTGTAGACCTCGGAAAAGAAACCCCGCCCATCGCCGAAGCGGTCGGGCTCCACCAGCAGCACACCTGGCAGCGCGGTGAGGGTCGCCTTCATCGGCCTTCCTCCGCCGCGGGCAGCAGGACGCGCGCGGCGCGCACCGCGGCGTCGCAGGCGGGCCGACCGGCGAGGAAGGCCCAGGCGCCGCAGAAGCGCGCCGCATGCCGCCGCGCCTTGGCGCGGGAGAAGATCAGCCCGTAGCCCAGCGCCTTCGCCCCGTGGCACAGCAACAGCGGCAGCGCCAGCGGCGCGGCGCGGCCGTGGTACTTTTTTTCCAGATGCAGGCGCGACCACGCCATGTGCCACTGCTTCAGCCGGTCGATGCGGGGGTTGGGGCGCGACGAGCCGCCGCCCGCGTGCATCACCCGCGCCCCCGGCACGTGCACCAGCGACCACCCGGCGCGGCTGGCGCGCAGGCAGAGCTCGGTGTCTTCGTAGAATAGGAAGATATCCGGGTCGAAGCCGCCGAAGCGGGCGACCGCCGACATCCTCAGCAGCATCACCGCGCCGGAGACGAACCCGGCGCAGAGGTCGCCTTCGGGCACCAGGTGCGCGTCGGCGCGCTTGCGGCAGCACGCCGCCTGCTCGAACAGGCCGAGGTTGTGGGAAAGCTCCACCTTGCCCTCGGGAGTGAGGAGCGCCGGGCCGAGGATCGCCGCGTCGGGGTAGCGGTCGGCGGCCTCCACCAGCAGGCGCACCGCCTCGGGCTCCATCACCGCGTCGGGGTTGACGAAAAGGGCGAACTCGGTGTCGAGGCGCGCCAGGCCGCAATTGCCGCCGTTGCCGTAGCCGAGGTTGACGCGGTTCTCCACCACCTCGACGTTGGGCAGGGCGGCGCGCGCCACCGCGATGCTGTCGTCGGTGCTGGCGTTGTCCACCACCACCACCCGCGCCAGTCCGGCCAGCGGCGGCAGGCTGCTTTTCAGTACCGCGCCGCTGTTGTAGGCGACCACCACCGCGCCGACCCGCGCGGCGAAATTCCGTTCTGCAAGCGGCGGGCCTGCCTCCGGCGCCGCACCGCTATCGTAGGCGATCACCACCGTGTTGACTCGTGCGGTGAAATTCCGCTCTTCGGAAGACGGTGCCGTCACCATGCGTCTCCCTCGGCGAGCACGCGCCGCAGATAGGCGGAGAGGCAAACCGGGGCGGCGGCGGCGAGGCGCTGCAACTGCGCCGCATCGATGTAGCCCTTGCGGAAGGCGATCTCCTCCAGGCAGGCGATCTGCAGGCCCTGGCGCATCTCCACCGAGTGGACGAACTGCGAGGCCTGCATCAGGCTTTCGTGGGTGCCGGTGTCGAGCCAGGCGAAGCCGCGGCCGAGCTTCACCACGTCGAGCGCGCCGTCGGCCAGATAGGCGGCGTTGATGTCGGTGATCTCCAGCTCGCCGCGCGCCGAGGGCTTGAGCGCGGCGGCGATGTCGAGAACCCGGTTGTCGTAGAAATAGAGCCCGGTCACCGCCCAGTTGCTGACCGGAGACTTGGGCTTTTCGACGACGCGGGCCGCCCGCCCGTCGGCGCCGAAATCCACCACGCCGTAGCGTTCCGGGTCCGACACCCAGTAGGCGAACACCCGCGCGCCCGCGGTCATCGCTGCGGCGTCGGAGAGAAGCTCGACGAGGCCGTGGCCGTGGTAGATGTTGTCGCCGAGGATGAGGGCGCAAGGGCCGTCGCCGATGAAGTCGCGGCCGATGAGGAAGGCCTGCGCCAGTCCGTCGGGCGACGGCTGCACCGCATACTCGATGGAAATCCCCCACGGCGCGCCGTCGCCCAGCAGGCGGCGGAACAGCGGCTGGTCGGCGGGCGTGGTGATCAGCAGAACCTCACGGATGCCGGCCAGCATCAGCGTCGACAGGGGGAAGAAGATCATCGGTTTGTTGTAAACCGGCAGAAGCTGCTTGCTGACCACTTGGGTGACCGGATGCAGGCGGGTTCCGGCGCCTCCGGCAAGCACGATTCCCTTCATTTTTTTGCCCTCACGCGCTTTGCGCGTTTCCCCTTTTTCCTCGGGGCCGGACACTAGCACAAAGATCGCCTGCCGACAAACCGCCCTTCGGCGAGGCGCGGAACTCCGGCCTCCGCGGCAGTTTATTCGCCGCGCAGGCGTGTTTCGGCTGGACATGAAGGTTCGTTCGGCACACAAAGCACGGGGTTATTTGTAAGATTCATTCGCCGCCACGAACCGGAGCTATTCTAAAATGTCCAAAGTCAAATTCCATTCCGGGGAAAACCTGCCCCTGGAATTGCATAAGGTGCGCATTGTCCAGAAGCTCAATCTGGTCCCGATCGAACGCCGTCTTGCCGCCGTCCGCGAGGCGGGCAACAACACCTTTCTGTTGAAGAACCGGGACATCTTCCTGGACATGCTGACCGATTCCGGCGTCAACGCGATGAGCGACAAGCAGCTGGCCGCGATGATGGAGTCGGACGACAGCTACGCCGGTTCCGAAACTTTCACCAAGCTGCAGGAGAAGATCAAAGAGATCTTCGGCATGGACTATTTCCTGCCGGTGCATCAGGGCCGCGCGGCGGAGAACATACTCTCCCAGGTGTTCGTGAACGAAGGCCAGGTAGTGCCGATGAACTACCACTTCACCACCTCCAAGGCGCACATCGTGCTGAACGGCGGGCGGGTGGAGGAACTGGTCGCCGACGAGGGGCTCAAGGTCACCAGCGACCATCCGTTCAAGGGCAACATCGACCTCGACAAGCTCACCGCGCTGATCGCGGCGGAAGGCAAGGACAAGATCGCCTACGTGCGCATCGAGACCGGCACCAACCTGATCGGCGGCCAGCCGCATTCGCTGCAGAACCTGGCGGATGTCAGCGCGATCTGCCGCAAGGCCGGGATCATGCTGGTGTTCGACGCCTCGCTGCTCGCCGACAACCTCTATTTCATCAAGACCCGCGAGGCCGCCTGCAAGGACCTGTCGATCCGCGAGATCACCCGCAAGATCGCCGACCTCACCGACGTCATCTATTTTTCGGCGCGCAAGCTCGGCTGCGCCCGCGGCGGCGGCATCTGCACCAACAGCTTCGACGCCTACATGAAGATGCGCGAGCTGATCACCCTCTACGAAGGCTTCCTCACCTACGGCGGCATGTCGGTGCGCGAGATCGAGGCGATCGCCGTCGGCCTGGAAGAGACCATGGATGAAGACATGATCTGCCAGGGTCCGCAGTTCATCGAATACATGGTCAACGACCTGAACCGTCAGGGCGTGCCGGTGATCACTCCGGCGGGCGGCCTGGGCTGCCATGTGGACGCGATGCGCTTTCTGCCGCACGTGCCGCAGTCGCAGTATCCGGCGGGCGCGCTGGCCTCCGCGGTGTTTCTGGTCTCGGGCGTGCGCGGCATGGAGCGCGGCTCGATCTCGGAACAGCGCAACCCGGACGGCAGCGAGGTCTACTCCAACATGGAGCTTTTGCGCCTCGCCCTGCCGCGCCGCGTGTTCACTTTGTCGCAGGTGAAGTACGCGGTGGACCGCATCGTCTGGCTCTACGAGAATCGCGATCTCGTCGGCGGCTTGAAGTTCGTCGAGGAGCCGAAGATGCTGCGCTTCTTCTTCGGTAAGCTGGAGACGGTGGGCGACTGGCACGCCAAGCTGCTCGCCAAGTTCCGCGCCGATTTCGGCGACAGCCTGTAAAAGGCGGCTGCGGCCGCATTCCCCGGCCTGGGCAGCCCCGGGCCGGGGGATTTTTTCAGAGCGGTTTTTTCAGCATCACCAGTTCGATGCCGTCCACCAGAGCGGAGGACAGGCCGTCCGCGAAGGGGAAGGGCCGGGTCTCGCCGGTCGGGGCATAGCCGCGCCGGACGTAATAAGCCATCAGTTCCGGCCGCTTGTTGACCACGGAGATGAGCAGGGCGTTTGCGCCCCAGGCCTGCCGCGCGCGGGCCTCCACCTCGGCCATCAGGGTCTTGCCCAGGCCGTCCGCCTGCAAGGCGGGGTCCACCGCGAGCATGCCGAAATAGACCTCGGTTTCGCTTGCGCGGTTGAGATAGGCGCACCCCGCCAGCGCGTCTCCGATGTGGCAGAGCAGAAGCAGGGAGTCCGGCGCGCGCATCATCTCCGCGACCGCGGCCTCGTCGGTGCGGCGGCCGGACAGAAGGTGGCCCTCGCCGGTCCAGCCCGCGCCGCTGCGGTAGGCGGCGTTGACCATGCGGGCGATCGCCGGGGCGTCGGCGTGCCGTGCGGCGCGGAAACTCGGTGCGGGTTCGGTCATGGGCGCGTGCCGTGCGGTGGAAGCAAAACCGGGGCGGAGCATGGGCGTTCCGCCCCGGCGCTGTCAAGCGCGCCTCAGGCCGCGGTCTCCTCGCCGAACGGCGGCTTGCAGGGGGCGTGGGCGGGGCTATCGCCGCCCGCGGGTGTGGAGGTGCGGCGTTTTTCGGTGGATCATTTTCTGTCGTTCCGCTATGCAGAAACGCCGTCGTATGCAATGTATGGCATCCCGGAACATGCCGATTCGTGCGCGGCTTCGCCGCTTCCGGGAAAACCATGTGCGGAGGAACTTCCTTGAACAAATGGATGATGAGTGCCGTCGTCGGGCTGGGACTGGCCCTGACCGCGGCCGATGCCGGCGCCGCCACGGTGTTGCGCCTGACCTCGCAGATGCCCGCGAAGCACCACATCGGGCAGAACCTTCTCGCCTTCAAGGCGGAGGTGGAGAAGGAATCCAAGGGCGATCTGAAGATCGAGATCTACCCGGCCTCGCAGCTCTACAAGGACGCCGAGACGCCGCAGGCGGTGTCTACCGGCGCGGTGGACATGGGCTCGGTGTCTCTCGCGCAGTTCGCGGGCACGGTGCCCGCGGTGGACGTGTTCTACGTGCCCTTCCTCTTCGATACCGAGGCGCGGGTGCGCGCCGCCACGGCGCCGGGCAGCCCGATCCGCACCGAGCTGGACGCGGCGATCCTCAAAACCGGGGCGCGGGTGCTGTGGTGGCAGGCGTTCGGCGGCTCGATCCTCATCACCAAGGGCTTCGAAGTGCGCCGCCCCGAGGACCTCAAGGGCAAGAAGGTGCGCGTCTTCGGCAAGACGCTGGGCAAGTTTATCGAGGCGGTGGGCGGCGCGCCGACCATGCTGTCGGGTTCCGAGCAGTTCCTTGCCTATCAGCGCGGCACGGTGGACGCCGGGATGACCGGCATCACCACGGTTCCGGCGCGCAAGCTCTACCAGGTGACCGACGGCCTGACGGTGACCAACAACGCCGACGTCGAGTTCATCGTCATCGTCAACGAGAAGGTCTGGCAGGGCCTCACCGCCAAGCAGCGCGCGATCGTCGAGAAAGCGGGCCGCAAGGTGGAGGCGTCGCTGCGCGACGAGGTCTCCCGCCTCGAGGCCGATGCGCTCGCCATCAACAAGACCAAGATGAAGGTGGTGGAGCTCACCGACGCGGAGCGCGCCGCCTGGCGCGCCGCGACCAAGCCGGTGATCGCCGAGTTCGTGCAGTGGACCGGCCCGGTCGGCCAGAAGCTGATCGACGAGGCGCTGAAACTGAAGTAAACAGACCTCCGTTCGCGGGACGGGGCGGGCTGCCCCGTCCCGCCGTTTTTTTCCGGTTGGGCTCATGCTGGCGTTCATCGACAGAATTTCCGCGCTGTGCGGCCGCGTTGCCGCGGGGCTGTTCTTCGTTATCGGCCTGCTCATCGCCTATGAGGTGACGGCGCGCTACGTGTTCACCGCGCCGACGCCGTGGACGGAGGAGATCTCCCGCTTTCTGCAGATCTGGGCGACCTACCTCGCCGCCGCCTTCGTTCTCGCCAACCGCGACATGATCGCCATCGACTTCTTCACCAGCCGGATGAAGCCGGGTCCGCGCCGCCTGTGCGAGACCGCGAGCCTGCTGGTGGTCTCCGCCTTCTGCTTCGTCGCCATGGTCTACGGCATGGAGATCGTCGCGGAATCGGTGGCGCAGAACCGCCACACCTCGACCATGCTCGGGGTGCCGCGCTGGATGACCGAGACGGCGGTGCCGCTGGGCTGCGCGCTGCTGCTGGCGCAGGCCGTGGCGGAGCTGGCCCGCCTGTGGAGCCGGAGGGGGCCGCGATGACCACCGCCTTCCTGCTTGCCGCGATGGCGGCGCTGCTTGCCGTCGGCGTGCCGGTGGCTTTCGCCTTGGGCGGCCTCGGCCTCGCCATGCTGGCCGCCGCCGGAATGTCGCCCCTGATCGTGCCGCAGGGGCTCTATTCCACCACCGACAGCTTCGTGCTGCTGGCGGTGCCGCTGTTCCTTCTGATGTCCAACATCCTGTTGAAGGGCGGCGCGGGGAAGAGCCTGTTCGCCGCGGTGCAGAGCTGGGTCGGCCACTGGCCGGGGGGGCTGGGCATCGCCACCGTGCTCTCCTGCGCGGTGTTCGCCGCGATCTCCGGCTCCTCGGTCGCCTGCGCCGCCACCATCGGCACCGTGGCGATCGGCGAGATGACCAGCCGCGGCTACGACAAGCCCTTCGTCTACGGCCTCTTGGCCGCGGGCGGCACGCTCGGCATCCTCATCCCGCCGTCGATCCCGATGATCGTCTACTGCGTGCTTACCGACGATTCGATCTCCGACATGTTCCTCGCCGGGGTCGGGCCGGGGCTCGCGCTGTCCGCCCTGTTCATCGTCTACAGCTTCCTCTACGGCAAGTTCGGCAAGGGCTGCGTCCGCGCGCCCAAGGCCGACTGGCCGGCGCGCCGCGCCGCCACTCTGCGCGCCCTGCCGGTGATCGGCGTCGCCGTGGCGGTGATCGGCAGCATCTACCTCGGCATCTGCACGCCGACGGAATCCGCCGCCATCGGCTTCGTCGCCGCGCTCGTCGTGGTCGGCGCCGGCCGCTCGATCACCCGCGAGGGACTGAAAGAGGCGGTGATGGATTCGATGCGCACCACCGTCACCATCTTCCTGATCATGGCCGGGGCCACGGTGTTCGGCAAGGCGATCACCCTCTACCAGATTCCGCAGCAGGTGGCGCAACTGGTCTCCGACACCATCACTTCGGTGGGGCCGTTCGTCTTCGTGGTGTGCTGCGTGCTGCTGGTGATGGGCTTCTTCCTCGAATCGATGTCGATGCTGATGATCATGATGCCGGTGCTGCAGCCCGCGCTGGCGGACATGGGCATCGACACCATCTGGTTCGGCGTGATCTTCATGATGATGATCGAGTGCGCCCTGATCACCCCGCCGGTGGGGCTGAACCTCTACGTCATCCAGGCGGTGGCGAAGTCGCCGATCGAACAGGTGATCAAGGGCGTCTGGCCGTTCATTCTGATGCTGTTCCTCATCGTCGTCGCCACCTACTTCATTCCCGGCGTTGCCCTGTTCATTCCGTTCAAGTTGTAGAGATGCTCCGATAACAACTCATTACGGTTGAGAAACTGGGGGACACCCAGTACCATTGGAGACGATCCGATGTCCCATCGGGGACGTGTCGGAGGAGACGCCGGATTCCCTTCTGGAGTTTCTGTACGATGGCCGGATATTCCCCATCTCTCCGCGGCGTATCGCGCCGCACCCTCCTGAAACTCGGCGCGGCGGGCATGCTTCTGCCCCTGTCGCGCGCCGCCCGCGCCGCGGATGCGGTGCGCAGCAAGGCCCGCATCGTCATTGCCGGGGCCGGGGCCGCCGGGCTGTCCGCCGCGGCGCGCCTGTCGCGGCGGCTGGAAGGCGCCACGATCACCCTGATCGATGGCCGCAAGGCGCATTACTATCAGCCGGGCTTCACCCTCATTGCGGCGGGACTGGTGCCCTCCGGATATGCGGTGACGGCGACCCGCGACTACGTGCCGCGGGGCGTGGAGCTGATCGAGGAGGCGGTGGCCGAGTTCGACCCCGAGGGGCGCAAGGTGGTGACCGCCTCGGGCCGCGCGGTGCCCTACGACTACCTGATCGTCGCCACCGGCCTGACACTGGATTATGCCGCGATCGCCGGCATGGACACCGCGGCGATCGGCAAGAGTGGGCTGGGCAGCGTCTACGCCGGGCCGGAGGCCGCCGCGGCGACCTGGGCGGCGATGTCGCGCTTCGCCGAGACCGGCGGCAAGGGCCTGTTCTTCCGCCCGGCGACGGAGATGAAGTGCGCGGGCGCACCCCTGAAGTACGCCTTCCTCACCGACGACATGCTGCGCAAGCGCGGCGCCCGCGGTAAGGCAGAGCTTACCTATGCGGCGCAAAACAAAACTCTGTTCAGCGTACCGATCGTCTCCGAGAAGGCGCGCATGCTGTTCAAGGACCGGGGAGTGCGGGTGGTGCACGACCACGTGCTCACCGCCATCGATATCGGGCGGCGCATCGCCACCTTCTCCACGCCCACGGGCGCGGTGGAGCTGCCCTACGACTTCACCAACGTGATCCCGCCGATGCGCGCGCCGCTGGCGGTGCGGCAAAGCGCGCTGCCCTGGCGTTCCGGCGGCTGGGCCGCCGACGGCTGGGTGGAGGTGGACAAGGCGACCCTGCGCCATGCTCGCTTCTCCGAGGTGTTCGCGGTCGGCGACATCGCCGGGGTGCCCAAGGGCAAGACCGCGGCCTCGGTGAAGTGGCAGGTGCCGGTGGCGGTGGAGCACCTGCTCGCCGACATCTCCGGCACCACCTCGGCGGCGGCCTACGATGGCTACACCTCGTGTCCGCTGATCACCCGCTACGGCCGGGCGTTGCTGGTGGAGTTCAACTATGCGAACGACCTCACTCCCTCCTTCCCCGGCATCATCGCGCCGCTGGAGGAGCTGTGGATCACCTGGGTGATGAAGACCATCGCCCTGAAGCCCACCTATCTCGCCATGCTGCATGGCCGCGCCTGAGGGAGAAGGATCATGAAGGACTTGGATCCCATGATGTTCGTCGCGGTCTTCCAGGAAATGCTGGGGCCGGTTCTTTGGGTGCTGATCGCCTTGGCGGTGGCGGGACTCGCCATGCTGGTGCTGACCCTGGTGCGCGAGCGCGGCATCGACAGCCGCCGCCTGGTGCGCTCCGAGCTTGCCGGGCTGGCTGGCGGCGCCGCCGCGCTGGTGCTGATGGCGTGGGCGACGCATTCGGGCTTCACCGACGCGGGCGGGCCTGTGGACTGGCTGCTCATCGGCGTGATCTTCGGCGCCGGGGCGGCGGGGACCACGGTTCTGGCCTACGCGGTGAGCGGCTGTCTGCGGCGGTGCGGCGGGATTCCGCACCTGTGACGGTCAAGAAATCTTCACCCCGCTTGTCTTGAGGACTTCCAATCCCGGAAGTCTTGGGTAGACTGTGCCCGCCCGAGGGGGCAGGCCGGGGCGCGTTCGCGTCCGTCCGGCAGATCCGGAGGAACAAGCATGAAGAGGGCATTTATCGGCAAGGCGCTCACCGCCGCTTTCGCGGTCTGCCTCGCGTCCACCGGGGCGCAGGCGGCGACCCAGATCACCCTGAAGTCGGCCAAGACCACGTCGTCCTATTACATGATGATGGTGCAGCTCGCCGAGATGATGAAGACCGCGAGCAAGGGCGCGATCATGCCCACCGTCGAGGAGAGCCAGGGCTCGGTGCAGAACGTCAAGGAATCGTTCGTGCGCCCCGGCAACTTCCTGTTCACCTCGCCGCCGAGCCTCATCGCCTCCGCGCGCGAGGGCAAGAAGCCCTTCGAGGGCCAAGCCCACGACACCGCGCGCGCCCTCTTCCCGGTGCCGGGCATCACCGTGCACTTCGTGGTGCGCGCCGAGACCGGCATCAAATCGATTCCCGGGCTTGCCGGGCACACTTTCGTTTCCGGCGGCAAGGGCACCTTCTGCGAGAAGAGCGTGGACAAGTCGCTCAAGGCCCTCGGTCTCGACGGCAAGGTGAAGATCGAGGCGCTTGAGCTGTCCGCCGCCAACTCGGCGATGCGCAACGCCAAGATCGACGGCTTCGCCACCTGCTCGTCGCACCCGACGCCGCAGCTCACCGAACTCGCCACCACCAGCGATCTGACCATCCTGTCGTTCACCGACGCCGAGCGCGACGCGATCGTCAAGATGAACCCGATGTACGCGCCGCTCACCCTGCCCGCGGGCACCTACAAGGGCCAGGACAAGCCGGTCGCCACGCTGGCGATGCCGGTGGGCGCCTACGGCACCACCAAGATGGACGACAAAACCGCCTACACCATCACCAAGACCTTTTGGGAATGGAAGGCGAAGCTCGCCGCCGACAATCCGTGGTGGAAGGGCGTGACCAAGGATGTGGTGCCGCTCTTGGGCGCCAAGGTGCACCCCGGCGCCGCCAAGTATTATGCGGAAATCGGACTCAAGCTGCCCGACTCCATGAAGTGACATGACGATTGAGACCACCGCGGGGCGGATGATCGACCCCGATGAAGGACGGCACATTCCCGCCGACGCCCCGCTCGCCCGTCCCCTGCGCCGTATCGCCGCAGGGGAATGGGCGTGCCTGGCGTTCGGCATGGCCACCGTCGCCTTCCACCTCTACCTGGTGTTCGCCGGGCTGATCCCCGCCCTGGTGGCGCGGCCGCTGCACTTCATGCTGGCGGTGCCGTGGATCTTTTTCCTGCTGCGCGCCCGCACGAATTTCGAACGCTGGCTCGGCTATGCCCTGGGCGGCGGCGGCTTCCTCGCGGCGGCCTATATCGCGTGCAACGAGAGCCTGCTGGCCGATCAGTACGGCTCGCTCGACGGCACGCTGCAGATCGTCATCGCCGCAGTGCTGATTCTCTCGGTGCTGGAAATGGCGCGCCGTTCGGTCAAGGCGGTCCTGCCGACCATCGCCTCCCTCGCGCTCGCCTACGGCTTCTTCGGCCACCTCATTCCCGGCACCTTCGGCCACGGCGAACTGCCCTTCGACTACATCCTCGGCACGCTCACCATCACCGAGGGCGGCGTCTGGGGGCCGATGGCGGAGGTTTCCTCCGAAACCATCGCGCAGTTCGTCATCCTCGGCTCGTTCATCTCCGCGGGCGCGGCGGGCACCGGCTTCATGGCGCTGGCGATTCAGCTCGCCGGGCGCTTCCGCGCCGGCGCGGCCAAGGTGGCGGTGCTGTCCAGCGCGATGTACGGCACCATCTCCGGCGTCGCCGCGGCCAACACCGCCTCCACCGGCATGGTCACCATCCCGGCGATGAAGCGCCTGGGCTATCCGCCCGCCATGGCCGCGGCGGTGGAAGCGGTGGCCTCCACCGGCGGCCAGATCATGCCGCCCTTGATGGGCGCGGGCGTGTTCGTCATGGCGCAGCTCCTGCACACCGACTACCTCAGCATCATGCAGGCGGCGACGCCCTCGGCGGTGCTGTTCTTCTCCACCGTGTGGTTCGGCGTGCACCTCTTCGCCCTGCGCTGGAACCTCACCGGCCTGCGCCGCGAGGATCTGCCGGGCTGGGTGGTGGTGGCGCGCACCTTTCCGTTCTTCGCCGTCCCCTTCGCCATGCTCACCTACATGCTGGTGTTCACCGGCTTCACCGCCCCCTACGCGGCGGCGCTGGCCACCGCCGCCACCGCGGTGCTGCTGCTCGCCGACGGCTACGGCGAGATCCGCCTGCGCCGCTGGCTGCACCGGCTGTGGATCGCCTGCGTCGAATCCGGCCGCCAGGTCGCGGCGATCGCCGCCATCCTCTTGTGCGCCAGCCTCATCGTCGGCGTGTTCAACATGACCGGCATCGGCGTCAAGATCACCTCGCTGATCCTCTCCGCCTCCGGCGGCAACCTGTGGATCGCGCTGATCCTCACCGGCATGGCCGGGCTGGTGCTCGGCATGGAGTTGCCGACCACCGCCGCCTACATCATTACCGTCGCGGTGGCGGGCCCGGCGCTGGTGGACCTCGGCCTGCCGGAGCTCTACGCCCACCTCTTCGTCTTCTGGTACGCGCTTCTCTGCACCATTACCCCGCCGGTGTGCGGCAACGTGTTCATCGCCGCGGGCATCGCCAACACCGCGTGGCTGCCGGTGGCGTGGCGCGCGATGCAGCTCGGCATCGGTCTGTTCATTCTGCCCATGGGCTTCGTCGCCAATCCGGCGATGCTGCAGATGGGGGGCGCGCCGCTGCTTGCGCTGGCCGCCAGCCTCAAGGTGGGGCTCGGCGTCTGGCTGTTTTCCGCCGCCGCGATCAATCCGCTGCGCCGCTGGTGGGTCACCCCGCTCGGCGCGCTGGTGGGCGGCGTGCTGATCTTCGGCTTCGGGATATGATGGGGATGTTCGCAACCTTCTCGCTCGCCGCCGGGCTTTCCGTCGATTCGCTGGCCGCCGCGCTCGCCACCGGGGTGGCGCTGCGGCGGCCGCGCCTGGCCGATGCGGCGCGCATCGGCACCGCCTTCGGGCTGTGCCAGATGACGATCGCCCTCGCCGGCATCGGTCTCGGCGTCGCGCTGCTGCGGGTGGTGAGCGCCTGGGACCACTGGATCGCCTTCGTCCTGCTCTCCGTCGTCGGCGGTCAGATGGCGGTCAAGGCGCTCTCCGGCGGTGCGGCGGAGCCGGTGTGCCCGGCCTGGCCCGCACTGCTCGCCATGGGAGTGGGCACCAGCATCGATGCGGGCGTGGTCGGCGTCGGACTGGGTATGACCGAGGTCAATGCGCCGCTGACGGTCGCGGTGATCGGCATCGTCACCTTCGGTTTTTCGGCGGCGGGCGTGCTGTTCGGCTGCCGCGTTGGCCGCCGCGCCGGAACCGCGGCGCAGGTGGCGGGCGGTTTGGTGCTCGCCGCGCTGGGCGTGCGCATTCTCGTCTCCCACCTGCTCGCCTGATTCCGCCGGGGTTGCGCGCAGTGGGGGAGTCTCCCCACTCTTAGAAGAGCCCCTCCAGCCGGACGCCGCCCATGCCCCATGCCTCGCCCCTGATTTCCACCCTCGTCGTCGGCATCGGGCTTGCCTTCGTGTTCGGGGCGCTGGCGGCGCGGCTCAGGGTGTCGCCGCTGGTCGGCTACCTGCTCGCCGGGCTGGTGGTCGGGCCGCATTCGCCGGGCTTTGTCGCCGACCAGACCCTCGCGCCGCAGCTCGCGGAGATCGGCGTCATCCTGCTGATGTTCGGCGTCGGCCTGCATTTCTCGTGGAAGGACCTGCTCACCGTGGCGCGCGTCGCGGTGCCCGGCGCGCTGGCGCAGATGCTCACCGCCACGGTGCTCGGCTCCGCGCTCGCCTTTGCCATGGGCTGGACCGCGGGCGAGGGCGTGGTGTTCGGCCTGGCGCTTTCGGTGGCCTCCACCGTGGTGCTGTTGCGCGCCCTGCAGGAGCGCCACATTCTCGATTGCGAGCGCGGCCGCATCGCCGTGGGCTGGCTGGTGGTGGAGGACATCGCCATGGTCCTCGTGCTGGTGCTGCTGCCGGTGGTGGCGGGCGCGTTCAACGATGCTGCGCCCGCCACCGCGGGCGACTGGCTGGCGGAGCGCCTCGGCCTCGGCTTTTCCGGCGTTCTCGCGCTCACTCTCGCCAAAGTGGCGCTGTTCGTCGCGCTGATGATGGGCGTGGGCCGCCGCGTCATTCCGGCGCTGCTGCACATCGTCGCGCACATGGGCTCGCGCGAGCTGTTCCGCCTTGCGGTGCTGGCGGTTGCGCTGGGCGTCGCCTTCGGCGCGGCGCAGCTGTTCGGCGTGTCGCTGGCGCTCGGGGCGTTCTTCGCCGGCATGGTGCTGAGCGAGTCCGAACTCAGCCAGCGCGCCGCGGAGGAAACCCTGCCGCTGCGCGACGCCTTCGCGGTGCTGTTCTTCGTTTCCGTCGGCATGCTGTTCGACCCTTCCGACCTGTGGCGCAGCCCGGGGCCGATCCTCGGCGTGCTGGTCATCGTCATGCTCGCCAACGGGCTCACCGCGCACCTCGTGGTCTCCCGCCTCGGCCAGCCGCCCGCCACCGCCTGGATGCTCGCCGCCGGAGTGGGGCAGATCGGCGAGTTCTCGTTCATCCTCACCGAACTCGGCATCCGCCTCGGGCTGCTGCCCGAGCACGCGCGCGGCCTGGTGCTCGCCGGGGCGATCCTCTCCATCCTGTTCAACCCGCTCGCCTTTCTTGCCGCGGAGCGCCTGCAGGCGCGCGCCGAGGCGCGCCTCGCCCCGCCGCCCGAGCCCGCCACCCCCGGCGAGCCGCCGCCGGAACCGGTGCGCGCGGCGCTGCCGCGCACCGAACTGTCCGGCCACGTGGTGGTGGCGGGCGGCGGCGCGGTGGGCAGCCGCATCATCGCGGAGCTGGTGGCGCGCGCGGTGCCGGTGCTGGTGCTCGAGGAATCCGACACCAAGGTGGAAAAGATGCGCGCCGAGGGCGTGGAGGCGATCCTCGGCAACGCCGCCGACCCGGAAGTGCTGGCCGCCGCCAACCTGGAAGAGGCGCGCCAGTTGGTGGTGGCGATTCCCCAGGCGTTCGAGGCGGGGCAGGTGGTGCAGCAGGCGCGCGCCCTGAGTTCCGGCCTCGCCATTCTGTCGCGCGCCTATTCCGATGCGGAAACCGCGCGCCTCCTGGAACTCGGCGCCGACCGGGTGATCACCGGCACCCACGAGGTGGCGAAGGCGCTGACCCGCTATCTCGCGCCGGTGGAAGCCGCGCCTCCCGTCGCCGAACCCGAGCCGGTGACCGACGGCGCCAGCATCTGAGGCGTTCCGGCGGAGGAAAGAAAAAACTTCGCGGAGGGCCTTGGGCCCTCCGCACCTCCCATAACTTCTGGTTTTTGCGCGGAGCGCGAGAGGTCCGAGACCCCTCGCAAAGTTTTGGCCTTTTTCCCCGTCAGCGGCAGCGGCCGCCCGGCGCGCGGCAGTCGGGCTGGGGCGGCTGGTGGCGCTGCATTTGCGGCTGGTGCTGCTGGCGTTGCGGCTGATAGTGGTGCTGCTGCGGCGCTTTTTTCACGTAGTAGGGCTGGGGCTTGTGTCGGTAGCGGTCGCGCTGGTGATAGAAGCGGCGGTCGCGGTAGTGATTGTCCCAGTACGAAGTGAGG
>JBFWJB010000019.1:0-17624 GCA_050253435.1 Rhodospirillaceae bacterium | reverse complement strand
GTGTTGACCAGGGTGGACTTGCCGACCCCGGAGGAGCCGAGGAGCGCCACCGTCTGCCCGGGTCCGCACCACGCGCCGAGACCGGCGGCGGCGTTTGCGTCGCGGGCGTCGAGGGTTTCGACGATCAGGCCGGGGAGAAGGCGGCGCGCCGCCTTGGCGTAGTCCTCCGCGTCGTCGGAGAGGTCCGCCTTGGTCAGCACCACCACCGGCAGAACCCCGGCCTCCCGCGCCAGGACCAGATAGCGCTCCAGCCGCGCGAGGTTGAAATCCCGGTTGCACGACGACACCACGAACAGGGTGTCGACGTTGGCGGCGATCAGTTGGATGTCGCGTCCGGTCCCTGCGGCGCGCCGCTTGAACAGGCTGGCGCGGCGCAACACGCGGACGGGGCGCAGGGTGTCGCGTTCGACCACCAGCCAGTCGCCGACGGTGGGGCGGTCTTCCTCCTCCGCCGCATCCGGCAGGTGGGAGGGAACCATGGCGTCCACGCCGTCGCCCGCGACGGCAATCAGGCCGCGATGCACCGCCATCACGCGGGCGGCGCGAAGATCGGGGGAATCGTTAGAGGAAAACTGGGAAGCGAAAAACGAGGTCCAGCCGAGGTCGGCCAGACTGGGAAACCGTGAAGTCATTTCGAGTGTCACCGGCTGTTGCGATTCCTCTGCGGAATCGGAAGGTACGACAACAGGCGCGGAGCCCGCTTGGGGCGTCCGGCCGCAGGGTCGGTTTCCAAGGCCGATGAGTCACGCCCGGGGGGCGGAACCGATCACCCGGCCTTGCCGACCGTGTCGAGAACAGCCGTCGTCACGAAAATCTCCCTTTCGGCTCGTTGCATCCACGGTTTCGTGGTTTTAGGCGATCTGCGCGCCATCCGCAAGTTCGGCGGTCTTTTGCTTGTCGTGGCCGTGCCTCAGGCCGGCGCCCCGGTGGCGCCGGGGCGGTCTCCGTGGGCAATCCGGCCTGACGTCGCGCCGATGCGGACGCGATGGAGGGCTACGGCTTCACGAGATTGAGAATATCGCGCTCCAGCTTTCCTGTTGGAATGCATGTGGTCGGCGTGGTTTTTCCCGATCCTGGGAACGTTGCCGACTGGCCGCTGTTGAAGCTGATGGTATCGCTGTGGCTTCCGACGTATCTGTCCGGCAGTCTTGCGGACGTCTTTTTCGTGACAAGATACCTGGTGTTTACCGATACCTGAGTGGTGGTTTTCGTCGTCGGAACAACAATAATGTTTATTCTGCCTTCAAGGGACATTTCTCTATGTATAAAGTATAGATTTCCGTCCATTACCTCGTAATCGGCGACTTTCTGCGCGCCGTCAACGTAGTGGCTGCGCTCCCCGCGCATGTTCTTGACGTAGGAATATATCGATCCGCAGTCTATGTAGAGCTGAGGGTCTCCGGAGTAGCTGACGTTTATAAGTCCTGAATCTTTATCTAAATTATTAATCACAAAAAATTCTTTACCCAGGTTTGTGACCAGAGTTTTCCAGACCTTGTCTTTCGAAGACTGGACTTCCATTGTATTGTCAATCGAAGGAGCCATGCTCGGAGGTGTGTATTCGACTTTGCCGGCGCATGCGGCGAGCAAGAAAATTAGCGGTATGCTGAAGATGTGTTTCATTATTTTTCTTTCCCCACTCTTGGCCGTATTCATCTACGGTCTTGGTTTTATATTGCAGGGGCTATGGCCGCGCAAGAAGGGCTCCGCGCCGACGCCCGGATTCCGGCCGCCGATGCCTCACGGCTCGATTTTTTTGGAGGACTGGGCCGCGGGAGGGCGGGGCTGTGCGCGCAAGGGCCTAAGAATAAGCTGCCCGCCGTCGCCCGCTCAGGGTCATGGCTTTCGCCTGACGAAACGCTGTTCCATCACCTCCTTGCCCCATTGAGCGCCGGGTTTTTCTTCGGCGAGGGCGAAGCCGTGGGCCTCGTAGAGGTGGCGGGCGGCGTCGAGGCCGCGGAAGGTCCAGAGGTGGGTTTCCGCGAAGCCGTGATCGTCGGCGAAGCGCAGCGCGGCGGCGAGCAGGTCGCGGCCGAGGCCGTGGCCGCGCAGGCCGTCGCCGACGATGAACCAGCGCAGGTGGGCGATGCCCGGACCCAGGTCCTCGCCGTCGACGCTCACCGTGCCGACGATCTCCTCGCCCCGCATCGCCAGCCAGATCTGGTTGCCGGGCCTGCCGATGCGCCCGGAGAACGCGGCGAGCCCGGCGGCGACGACCGCCTCGAACGGCTGGCCGAAGCCCGCGGTGCGTGCGTAGTGCAGCGCGTGCATCTCGGCGATGCGGCCGATGAGACCGGGGCGGTAGCCCGTTTCGATGCGGAGCACGGGCGCAGGAGGAGGAGCGTTTACGTCTCCGCCGAGCGCTGCGGCGTAGAGGGTCAGCCCCTGGAGCACGGTTTTGCACTGCTGCGGCGTCAGCCGTTCGAGCGCCTCGGCGGCCTGGGCGCGGGCGAAGGCGTGGATGCCGGCAACGCGCGCCTGCCCCGCCGCACTCAGGAAAAGCGCCTTGGTCCGCGCGTCGGGAACGCCCGCTTCCTCCCGCACGTCGCCGGATTCGACCAGCTTGCGCAGCATGCGGCTGACGCTGGATTTTTCCAGGCGCAGCCGCGCGGCGATCTCTCCGGCGGTGATCCCCGGGCGGGCGTCGATCTCGATCAGCGCGTGTACCGCCGAAGGGGGCAGGTCGGTCCCGGCGAGGGACTTCTGCATGAAGCCGAATTCGCGTACGAGGCGGCGGGATGCGGCGCGGATATGCTCGATGGCGGCGGATGAATGCATGGGGCGGCTCAGTTAGTTGTATCTTGCAGCTATATGAGGGGGGCGGGGCAGGCGCAAGAATTTTCCCGGCTGGGGCAGGCGGCGCATCGACAAAAGCGTTTATAAATTCCGAATAAATTCATGGAAACGATTAATCGATCTATCTTGTTGATTTGTTGCGGAAATTCCAGGGCGGGGCGGAAAACCCGGATTTTGAAGCGTGCCTCCCCGGGCGGCTCTCTGTTCCCGCGAGCCCCTACTCCCCATGTGTGTAACGTATCGTGCGAGGGGGGAGATCCCCGCTTTGGTTGATGCGCGGGCCGTGCTGTGCCCGCCGCACTCGTATCGTGAGGCGGAAGCCTCGGCGCGCACCGCAGAAAGCCGCGCCCGCAAAACGCGCCCGGGCCCCGTATGCGGGGCCCGAACCCGGGCGAGGCAAGACCCGGTCGGCTCACTCCAATGTTTTTCCAATGGTTTTGCGTATCGGCGCGGCCTGTCCCCACCGGGGTGCTGCAACTGGAACGTTTCGGACAACGCAGAAGGAGCAGGATATGGGTAGCAGCGACAGTATGAAATCGATGGGCGGCAAATGCCCCATCATGCACGGGGGGAACACCCATACCGGCAGTTCGGTGATGGATTGGTGGCCCAACGCGCTCAACTTCGACATCTTGCACCAGCACGACGCCAAGACCGACCCGATGGGGAAGGGTTTCAGCTACCGCGAGGCGGTCAAGACGCTCGACTACAAGGGGCTCAAGGCCGACCTGCACGCCCTGATGACCGACAGCCAGACCTGGTGGCCGGCGGACTGGGGGCACTACGGCGGGCTGTTCATCCGCATGGCCTGGCATTCCGCCGGGTCCTACCGCATCGCCGACGGGCGCGGCGGCGGCGGCACCGGCAACCAGCGCTTCGCACCGCTGAATTCCTGGCCGGACAACGTCAGCCTCGACAAGGCGCGGCGGCTGCTCTGGCCGATCAAGAAGAAATACGGCAACAAGATTTCCTGGGCCGACCTGATCATCCTCGCCGGCACCGTGGCCTATGAGAGCATGGGGCTCAAGACCTTCGGCTTCGGCTTCGGCCGCGAGGACATCTGGCACCCGGAGAAGGACACCTACTGGGGCGCCGAGAAGGAGTGGCTCGCTCCCTCCGACGAGCGCTACGGCGACGTCGAGGACCCCACGACCATGGAGAACCCTCTGGCCGCGGTGCAGATGGGCCTCATCTACGTCAACCCGGAAGGCGTGAACGGCAAGCCCGACCCGATGAAGACCGCGGCGCAAGTGCGCGAGACCTTCGCGCGCATGGCGATGGACGACGAGGAGACGGTGGCCCTGACCGCAGGCGGCCACACCGTCGGCAAGACCCACGGCAACGGCGATGCCGGCAAGCTCGGCCCCGACCCGGAAGCCGCGGGCGTCGAGATGCAGGGCCTGGGCTGGGACAACCCGGACCAGCAGGGGCTCGCCAACCGCGCCGTGACCTCCGGCCTCGAAGGCGCGTGGACGACGCATCCGACGAAATTCGACATGGGTTTCTTCGACATGCTGTTCGGCCACGACTGGGAACTGCGGAAAAGCCCGGCGGGCGCCTGGCAGTGGGAGCCGGTGAGCATCAAGGAGGAAGACAAGCCCCTCGACACCAGCGACCCCACCAAACGCCACAACCCGATGATGACCGACGCCGACATGGCGATGAAGGTGGACCCGGTCTACAACGCGATCTGCCGCAAGTTTATGGCCGATCCGGGATACTTCCAGGACGCCTTCGCCCGCGCGTGGTTCAAGCTGACCCACCGCGACATGGGCCCGAAGGCGCGCTACATCGGCCCCGACGTGCCCGCCGAGAACCTGATCTGGCAGGACCCGGTTCCCGCCGGCAGCACCTCGTGGGACGTCGCCGCGGCCAAGGCGAAGATCGCCGCCTCCGGCCTGACCATTGCGGAGATGGTGGCGACGGCCTGGGACAGCGCCCGGACCTTCCGCGGCTCGGACATGCGCGGCGGCGCCAACGGCGCGCGCATCCGCCTTGCGCCGCAAAAAGACTGGGGGGGCAACGAACCGGCGCGGCTCGCCAAGGTGCTGGCGGCGCTCACGCCGATTGCGGCGGCCGTCGGCGCCAGCGTTGCCGACATCATCGTGCTGGCGGGCAATGTCGGCATCGAGAAGGCGATCAAGGCCGCGGGTCTCGACGTCGCGGTGCCCTTCGCGCCGGGGCGGGGCGACGCCACCGATGCGACGACCGACGCCGCCTCCTTCGCGCCGCTCGAGCCCTTGGCCGACGGCTACCGCAACTGGCTGAAGAAGGACTACGTGGTCAGCCCCGAGGAGCTGATGCTCGACCGCACCCAGCTGATGGGCCTCACCGCCTATGAGATGACGGTGCTGGTCGGCGGCATGCGCGTCTTGGGCGCCAACTACGGCGGCGCCAGGCACGGCGTGTTCACCGCCCGCGAAGGCGCGCTGACCACCGACTTCTTCGTCAACCTGACCGACATGGGCAACACCTGGCACCCCGCCGACGGCGGCATCTACGAAATCCGCGACCGCAAGACCGGTGCGGTGAAGTGGACGGCGACGCGGATGGACCTGGTGTTCGGTTCGAACTCGATCCTGCGGGCCTATGCCGAGGTCTGCGCCCAGGACGACAACACCGGCAAGTTCGTCGCCGACTTCGTCGCCGCCTGGACCAAGGTGATGAACGCGGACCGCTTCGACCTCGCCTGAGGCGCAAGCGTGGAGGTGACGGCATCGGTGCTTTCGGTTGACACGGGAAATTATCTGACTAATGTCAGATATTATGACGTCCGATCCCATTGCCCGTGTCCGCCGTTTCAACCGTGCCGTCACCTCCGAGGTCGGCGCCCTGGATACCTCGTTCCTCGGGCGCGGCCGCTCCCTCGGTGCGGCGCGCGTGCTCAACGCGATCGGGCACGGGGCTGAGGATATTGCCAGCATCCGCGCCTATCTCGGCCTCGATTCCGGCCTGATGAGCCGCCTGCTGCGCGGTCTGGAGGAGGAGGGGCTGGTCGAGACCCTGCCGCATCCGGCGGATGCGCGCCGCCGCGTGACGCGGCTCACCGAGGCGGGGGAGCGTGAATACCGGGCCTACGAAACCCTCTCCGACACCCAGGCCGGGGCGATTCTCGCCCGTCACCCCCGCCCCGAGGCGCTGCTCGCGGCGATGGACCTGATCGCCTCGGCGCTCGGGCGCGACCGCATAGAACTGGAAGAAGCCGACCCGAGGTGCGAAGCGGCGCGGTACTGCCTCGGAGAATACTATGCCGAGCTGGCGCGCCGCTTCGCGCACGGTTTCGACGTGTCGCTTTCCCGCGATCCGGAGGCGGAGGACATGATCCGCCCGCGCGGCGTGTTTCTCGTGGCGATGTCCGACGGGCTGCCGATCGGCTGCGCCGGACTGAAGGGCGGCGGCGGAATCGCGGAGGTCAAGCGGCTGTGGGTGTCGCCCGCCGCGCGCGGCCTCGGCCTTGCGAAGCGCCTGATGGGGGCTATCGAGGATGCCGCCCGGGACCTGTCGATCGCGGTTCTCCGCCTCGACACCAACAGCGCACTGCCCGAGGCGGTGCGGCTCTACCGCACCAGCGGCTGGAGCGAAATCGAGCGCTTCAACGACGACCCGTATCCGGACGTATTTTTCGAGAAGCGGATCTGACCGCCTTGCCGGGCCTCAGGCGTCCGGAGCGCCGTCGAGCGCCATCTGCCAGAATGCCGCCTCCAGGCGGCAGGCGGCGGCGAAGAGCCCGGCGAGTTCGGCGAAGCGCGCCTCGGTGAGGGAGCGCGCGGCGAGGCGGTCGAGGTGCGCCGCCGCCGCCCGCGCCGAGTCCTGATAGCCCGCGGAAGCATATTCGCCGATCCACTCCCCATAGGGATGGCCGGGGGCCGCCGCCGCCGGGGCGAGGCGTGCGCCGATTTCCGCATAGCCGATGATGCACGGGGCGAGCGCCACGTGCAGGTCGAGCAGATCGCCGGAGACTCCGCAGTCGAGCACGAAGCGGGTGTAGGCGACGGTGGCCGGGTGCTCGGGCGCGGCTTCGAGATCGGCCGGCGAGAGGGACCACCGCGCACACAGGCGTACGTGCAGAGCCATTTCGTCCATGATCGCGTCGAGTTCGGCCCGTGCCGCGCGCATGTCCGCGAGCGAGCGGCTCTTGTAGACCGCGAGTGCGTTGGCGCGCGCGAACTGGATGAGGAACAGGTAGTCCTGCACCAGATAGCGGCGGAACGCCGCCTCCGGCAGGGTGCCCGCCTCCATCCGGCGGACGAAGGCGTGGCCGACGTAGGCCGTCCACTCCTCCGGCGCGGCGCGCTTCAGGCGTTCGAAGACGCTCATCGCGGCTTCATTCCGCCGCTTCGGGCGAAACTTCCTCCGCCGGTTCCTCGACTTTGCGGTTCAACAGCGCATAGAGCAGGATCGCGCCGAAGGTGGCGGTGCCGATGCCGCCCAGGGTGAAGCCGCCGAGGTTGAGGGTGAGGTCGCCCGCGCCCGCGATCACCGCCGCGGCGGTGGTGATGAGGTTCTTGGTCTCGGAGAAGTCCACCTTGTTCTCCACCCAGATCCGCCCCGCGGTGGCGGTGATCAGGCCGAAGATGACGATGGACAGCCCGCCGATCACCGGGCCGGGGATGGTGAGGATCAGCGCCCCGAACTTCGGCGAGAAGCCGAGCAGGATGGCGAAGCCCGCGGCGACGACGAAGACCAGGGTGGAGTAGATGCGGGTCACCGCCATCACCCCCATGTTCTCGGCGTAGGTGGTGACGCCGGTGCCGCCGCAGAAGCCGGAAAGGATGGTCGCCAGGCCGTCGCCGAGGAAGGCGCGCCCGACGTAGGGGTCGAGGTTGCGCCCGGTCATCGCGCCGATCGCCTTGATATGGCCTAGGTTTTCCGCCACTAGGATGATCGCCACCGGGGCGATCAGCGCCATCGCGCCCGAGTTGAACACCGGTGCGGTGAACTGCGGCATGCCGAGCCACGGCGCGGCGGCGAGGCCGGAAAAGTCGATCGCCTTGCCCAGGCCCATGGAGCCCGCGCCCACCGCATAGAAGAGATAGCCGACGAAGCCGCCGATCAACACCGGAATGCGCCGCAGCACGCCCGGCGCATACACCGCGGCGACGCCCACGGCGACGATGGTGATGAGGCCGGAGGCGCGGTCGAAGCCGCTGGCGCTCACCCCCTTCACCGCGATCGGCGCGAGGTTGAGGCCGATCGCCGCGACGATGCCGCCGGTGACCACCGGGGGCATCAGGCTCTCGATCCACTTGTAGCCGATGCGGATGACCACCAGGCCGATGACCGCATAGAGCGCGCCCGCCGCGATGATGCCGCCGAGCGCGGTGCCGATGTTGAGGTTGGGACCGGAGCCGGAATAGGCCGAGGCCGCGATCACCACCGCGATGAACGAGAAGCTGGACCCGAGGTAAGAAGGCACCCGTCCGCCGACGACGAGGAAGAAGAGCAGCGTGCCGATGCCGGAAAACAGCACCGCGACGTTGGGGTCGAAGCCCATGATGATCGGCGCGAGCACGGTGGAGCCGAACATCGCCACCACATGCTGGAAGCCCGCCACCACGGTCTGCGGCCAGGGCAGGCGCTCATCCGGGGCGATGCGGTCGGCGGTGGTCAGTTTCCACTCGGGAAACCAGCTCTCGGGGGAAATCTTATTCATGGCGGTCTCGATTTTTGCGTGAAAGGGCTGGGCGAAATCAGGTCGCAGGGAGAGTGTCACCATTGCCGCCGGTTGACAATCCGATGACACGGAGCGGGGGAAAAGGCGGGAGTCGGCAGGCCTTTTCGTTTGCCGCCGCCACGCGGGCGGCGGATAGTGCGCACATCGGAGTCGAAGGAGGCGGTCAGGTGAAGCGTGGCGTGTTGAGTGCGCAGGCGGTGGGGCTTCTGCTGCTGGTGCCGCCGCCGTTGTTCTGGGCGGGCAACTTTATCGTCGGGCGGGCGATGCGCGGCGACGTGCCGCCGTTCACCCTGTCGTTCTGGCGCTGGGTGATCGCCTTTGTCTGCCTGCTGCCCTTCGCGTGGAAGCCGATGCGCCGCGATTGGCCGCTCTATTGGCGTTACCGCTGGCACCTGCTGCGCATCGCGCTGGCGGGGGTGACGGCGTTCAACTCGCTGATCTACGTCGGCCTGCAGTGGACGGCGGCGGCCAACGGCCTGTTGCTCAACTCCTTCATTCCCATTCTCATCGTCCTCTTCGGCGCGCTGTTCTTCCGCCAGCGGCTGAGTCTGGCGCAGGCCGCGGGGCTTGCGCTGTCGTTCGCGGGCGTGCTCACCATCATCCTGCATGGGGAGTGGGAGAGGCTCGCTACGCTCTCGTTCTCCGTGGGCGACCTCGTGGTGTTCTGCGCAATGATCTCGTGGGCGCTCTATACCCTGTGGCTGCGCGCCATCCCGCCGGAGATCGACCGCATCGGCCTGATGGGCGCGCAGATCGCGGTGGCGTTCCTGTTTCTCGTGCCGATGTACCTGGGGGAGCTCGCCTTCGGCTATGCGCCGAACTGGCGGGCGGAAAGCTTCGCCGCGCTCGCCTACCTCGGGGTGTTCCCCTCGGTGCTGGCGTACCTCTTCTACAACATCGGCGTCGCCCGCGTCGGCGCGGCAAGGGCGGGGATGTTCATCCACCTCATCCCGGTGTTCGGGGTGATCCTCGCCGTGCTGTTCCTCCACGAAACCCTGCACGCCTACCACGCCCTCGGCATGGCGGCGATCCTCTCCGGCATTGCGCTCGCCACGGTGCGGTTGAAAACCAAAACGTTGCGGAGGGTCTAGACCCTCCGCGCCGCCCATAACTTTGGTTTTTCGCCGCGAAGCGGCAGTCAGCCGTCACGCCGTGTGACGATTCTATGGCGCTGCGCGCAAAAAGTTAGGGGGGCAAGGGGACCGAGCCCCCTTGCGGGTTCGGGCAGCGCCCGACCTTGTTTTCCCCCGCGAGAATCGCGGCTATGATGCCGCGGTCGACCGAGCAAGGGGGAACCAATGACTGCGATTGCCAAGATTCTGCTGCTGGGCTCCGGCGAGCTGGGCCGCGAGTTCGTGATTTCCGCCAAGCGCCTGGGGGCGCACGTGGTGGCCTGCGATTCTTACACCGGGGCTCCGGCGATGCAGTTGGCCGACGAGGCGGAGGTGTTCTCCATGCTCGATGCGGCGGCGCTCAACGCGGCGATAGCGAAGCACCAGCCGGACTACATCGTCCCCGAGATCGAGGCGATCCGCACAGAGGTGCTGAAAGAGGTGGAGGACGCGGGCTTTACCGTGGTGCCCTCCGCCCGCGCCACGATGATGACGATGAACCGCGACCGCATCCGCGAGGTGGCGGCGCAGGAGCTCGGCCTGCCCACCTCCACCTACACCTACGCCGAGACGTTGGACGAGATGCGCGCCGCGGTGCAGGAAATCGGCGTTCCCTGCGTGGTCAAGCCGGTGATGTCGTCCTCCGGCAAGGGGCAGAGCATCGTGCGCGCCGCGGAGGCGGTGGAGGCCGCCTGGGACTATGCGGTGGCGGGGATGCGCGGCGACCGCAAGCGCGTGATCGTGGAGGCGTTCATTCCCTTCGATTACGAGATCACCCTCTTGACCGTGCGCACGCGGCAGGGCGTGCTGTTCTGCCCGCCGGTGGGGCACCGGCAGGAGCGCGGCGACTATCAGGAAAGCTGGCAGCCCGCCGCGATGTCCGCCGCCGCGGTGGCGGAGGCGGAGCGCCAGGCCAAGGCGGTGGTGGACAATCTCGGCGGTTACGGCATCTTCGGCGTGGAGTTCTTCGTCTGGGGAGACAAGGTGATCTTCTCCGAGCTGTCGCCCAGGCCGCACGACACGGGCATGGTGACGCTGATTTCGCAGAACCTCACCGAGTTCGACCTGCACGCCCGCGCCATTCTCGGCCTGCCGATCCCGGCGATCCGCCAATACGGGCCGAGCGCCTCGGCGGTGATCCTGGCCGATCGCAATTCCGAGGATTTCGTGGCCGAAGGGCTGGCGGAGGCGTTGACGCCGGAGGCTCCGGGCATCGACATCGACCTGCGCATCTTCAACAAGCCGACGACGCGGCCCTACCGCCGCATGGGCGTGGCGCTGGCGCGGATGTGCGACGGCGGCGATACGGACGCCGCCCGCGCCGCGGCGAAAGCGGCGGCGGCAAAGGTGACCATTTCCTACAAGGAGTAAGCCCCCCGATGACCATCACCGTCTACGGCATCAAGAACTGCGGCACCATGCAGAAGGCGTTTTCCTGGCTTGCGGAGAGGGGCGTCGCCTATGCCTTTCACGACTACAAGAAGGAAGGCGTGACCGAGGCGGCGCTGGCGCGCTGGTGCGATGCGGCGGGCTGGGAAAAGGTGATCAACCGCGCGGGAATGACCTTCCGCAAGCTGCCGGACGAAGCCAAGGCGGACCTGACGCGGGAAAAGGCGATCGCCCTGATGCTGGCCCGGCCGGGGATGATCAAGCGCCCGGTGCTGGAAGCCCCCGGCACCCTGGAAATCGGCTTCAAGCCGGAGCGCTACGCGGAGATTTTCGGCGCCTGAGCCTCCCCTATTTCACGCAGCACACCGCGATGAAGTGCAGGTGGCGGCGATGGCGGCGGAAGGCGCGGAACATCGTGGCGAAGGTCCCGCGGTTTGCCGTCCGCAGGGCGTTGCGCAGGATGCGCAAGGTGCCGCCTACGCCCTCGTCGGCGATCAGCCCGGCGGGGGAGAGCAGGGTCATCGGGCCGCGCAGCATCCGCACCTCGGCGAATCCCTGGTCGCGGAACAGCGCGAGCCAGCCGGTCTCGGTCAGCGGCTCCGCCTGCACGTTGATCGCGACGCGAATCTGCGTCATCACCTCCGCCGGGGCATTGTCCGAGATCAGCACGTCGTGGGTGAGCAGGCGGCCGCCGGGCTTGAGGACGCGGCGGTACTCCGCGACGAGGCGCGGCTTGGCGACGGCGCCGTACATCGTCAGCATCGCTTCGTTGATCACCACGTCGAAGCTTGCGTCCGCGAACGGCAGGGCGAGGGCGTTGCCGTCGCGGAAGTCCGTGCGATCCGCCAGCCCGGCGGCCTGCGCCGCCCGCCGCGCCTTCGCCAGGGCGTCGGCGTCCCTGTCGACGCCGGTGACGCGGCAGCCGAAGCGCCGCGCCACTCCGATGGCGGTGGTGCCCATGTTGCAGGCGACCTCCAGGACCTGGGAGTCCGCCGCGAGCCCGGCTTCGGCGAGCAGCCACTCGGTGGCGCGCCGTCCGCCGGGGCGCAGGCGGGTCTTGCCCATCCGCGCGAGGAAGGTGTGCCCGGCCTCGTGGCGGTTCATGGCTGGGTCTCGCGCAGCATCACCAGCAGCATGCGCGACGCCTCCGGCGCATCGACGGCATGCGGCACCCCGGCAGGCATGCGCACCAGGGAGCCCGGTTCCGCCGCCACCGGCGCGCCGCCGATGGTCAGATTCAGACGCCCTTCCAGGACCATCACCAGGGCGTCGAAGGGAGCGGTGTGCTCGCTCAGACCCTGGCCCGCGTCGAAGGCGAAAAGGGTGAGGTTGCCGCCGCCGGTGCGCGCCAGCACGCGGCTGGCGATGCCCTGCTCGGTGGGGGAGATCAGATCGTGCAGCCGCAGCGCTTGCGCCGGGGCGAGGGGTTCGGATGTCATGGCGGTCTCCGTGCTCGGGGAAGGGGGCTTGCGCCCATAATGAGAACGACTATCATTCACATTATGGCGCATGATACGGGCCGCCCAGGGGAAGCGCGCATGACATTTGTCAAGCCTGCGAGGGAAACCATTCCCGCCCGCGCGAACCTGCGCGAGCATGGCTGGTTCGCCGGGCTGCCGGCTGCGGACCTGACCCGGCTGGAGGCGCGGTGCGGGCGCTTCGCCTTCGCGGCCGGGCGGGTGCTGTTCCACCAGGGCGACGAAATGACCCACTGCCTGTTCCTGGAACGCGGCGCGGTGAACGTGTTCCGCCACACCCGCAGCGGCGAGGAGAAGGTTTTCGGGCAGTTCTCCGCCGGGCAGTTCGTCGCCGTCACCGCGACGTTCATGCGGCACGGGCGCTTCCCGATGACCGCGCGCGCGCAGAGCGAGGGGCGCGCCCTGGTCCTGCCGCGCGCCACTCTGCAGGGGTTCTGCCGGGAGCATCCGGACCTGGCGATGCGGCTCCTGACGCATTTTTCCGAGAATCTCAACGCCACGCTCGACCGGGTGGATTGGCTGACCTCCAGCACCGCATCGGAGCGGGTGGCGGAGGACCTGCTGCGGCTGGCGCGGCAGCAGGGCGGCCCGCGTCTGGAGCTGCCGCTCAGCCGGGCGGAGTGGGCGGCGACCCTCGGCATCCGCAGCGAGACGCTGAGCCGCCTGCTGTCCTCCTGGCGGCGGCAGGGCGCGATCTCCTGCCGGGGGCAGTCGGTGGAGATGCTCGATCTCGCCTTCCTGCAACGCATCGCGGGGGCGGAACGGTGCTGATCACCGGCGCCTCCTCAAGAATCGGCCCGGCAGGCACGGAAAAGTTCTCTGTCCCCGGCACCCTGGAAACCGGCTTCAAGCCGGAGAGATGCGCCGGAATTTTCTCCGCCTAGATCACGGCGCCGGGCAGGGGCGGCGGCTCGTCGAGCAGCTGCCGCAGGATGCCCAGGCCATGCCGCAACTGCGCGTGATCGCGCGGCGCGGTAAGGCTGACGCGCACGCATTCCGGCGCCTGGCGCGTCGTGGCGAAGACGCTTGCCGGGGTCACCGCCACGCCCCGGCGCAAGGCTTCCGCCGCGAAGGCTTCGGCCCGCCAGGGGTCGGGCAAGGCCAGCCACAGGTGCGGGACCGTCGCCGAGGGGCAGGCATCGGGCAGAAATTCCCGCGCGATGGCGAGGCGGGTGCGGGTTTCCGTCTTTTGCGCCTCGATTGCGGTGAAGGCGCTGCCGCCGGAAATCAGGTCGGCGGCCAGGCGGGCGAGCAGGATCGGGGGCATGGTCGCGGCGGCGTGCGCCGTGGCGGCAAGGCGGGGCGTGACGGCGGACGGGGAAACCGCGAAGCCGAAGCGCAGTCCGGGGCTCAGGGACTTGGACAGGGAGGTCACGTAGATCACCCGATCCGGCGCCAGGGCCTGCAGCGGCGGCAGGGGGATATCGGCAAGGAAGGCGTAGATGCCGTCTTCGATGAAATAGCCTTCGCGGCGGCGCAGAATTTCGGCCAGCGCCTCGCGTCGGGCGAGCGGCATGGTCGCCGCCGTCGGGTTGTGCAGGGCGGGCATGCCGTAGACCGCCGCGCCGGGGTATGCCGCGAGGGCGCGGTCCAGCGCCTCCGGGTTCAGCCCCGCTGCGTCTGCGGGCAGGCCTTCCACCTTGCGGTCGAGCAGCCCGGCGGCGAGCTTCAGCCCGGGGAAGGTGAGGGTGCCGGCGAAGACCGGCTGGCCGGGGCGGGATACCGCGCCGATGGCCGCGAGGATGGCGTGTTGCCCGCCGGTGGTCAGGGTGACGTTTTCGGGTGTGGCCGTCACGCCCTCGCGGGCGACCCAATCGCACCCCGCGGCGCGGTAACGGTCGTGACCGTTCATCAATTCGTAGTCGAGCAGGCTGGGCAGGTCGGGGGATTTGCCGAGGGCGGCGAGCGCCGGGGCGATCAGGTTTCCGGCCATGCCGAAGGCCGGGCGGTTGCGCGCCATGTCGATGACGTGTCCCGGCGTTTCGTCGGTGCCCAGGGGCGGCTTGGCGGCGAGGCGGCGGACGAAGGTGCCGCGCCCTACCTCGCCGGAGACCAGACCCTGTCGTTCCGCCTCGGCATAGGCGCGCGCCACCGTGCCCACCGTCACCTGGAGCGCCCAGGCGAGGTCGCGCTGCGGCGGCAGCTTCGCCCCCTCGGGCAAAGCGCCTGCGGCGATATCCGCCGCCAGCGCCTCGACCAGGATGCGGTATTTCGGGCCGGTACGGCCGGAGAGATCGGGCGTCCAAAATGACATGGTGGCAATGTTTGCATTGACTCATTCGTCCTGTCAAATGAATCCTTTTTTCTCGGAGGTATTAAGGTTCAATTTCTGAATTGAAAGGGGTCAATCATGGCCAGACCGATCGCCGTCTCCCATCCGGATATCCTGCCCGCGCGCCGGGGGTTCTCCTGGACCGCCTGGGCGATGCGGGTGCTCGGCCTGATCGGTACCTGGGAGAGCCGCATCGCGGAGCGCCGCGCCCTGGCCCGCCTGGATGACCGCCTGCTGTGCGATATCGGCCGCAGCCGCCTCGAAGCCCTGGAGGAATGCGCCAAGCCGTTCTGGAAACCCTGAGCGCGGGGCTGGTCCTGCCGCAGCGCCGGTGCTATACCCATAGTTCCTGTTTCGTTCTGGAGGAGCCATGGCGCGGCGCGCGGGCAGTGCCGACCTTCCCTTGCATTCCGGCCGGGTGCCGGAGTGGCTGGCCGGGCGCATGGCGCGCCTGGGCGCGGTGATCGCCCAGGCGATCGTTGCCGCCTACGGGCGCGACGAATTCCTCCGCCGCATCGCCAATCCCTTCTGGTTTCAGTCCTTCGGCGCGGTGATGGGCATGGACTGGCATTCCTCCGGCATCACCACCAGCGTGATCGGCGCGCTGAAGCGCGGCCTGGAGCCGCTTTCCGGCGAGCTCGGCCTGCACGTGTGCGGCGGGCGCGGGCGGCATTCGCGCAAGACGCCGGGCGAACTGACGGCGCTGGGGGAGCGCACCGGTCTCGACGCCGAAGTTCTGGTGCGGGCGAGCCGCCTGGTCGCCAAGGTGGACGGCGCGGCGGTGCAGGACGGCTTCGACCTCTACCTGCACGGCTTCATCGTCGCCGACGACGGCCATTGGGCGGTGGTGCAGCAGGGGATGAACGGCGAAAAGCGCCTGGCGCGGCGCTACCACTGGCTCTCCGAAGGGTTGGAAAGCTTTGTCGACGACCCGCACGCGGCGATCGAGGGCAGGGGCGGCGGGGTGATCGTCAACCTCGCCGACCGCCGCGCCGAAATCTCGCGGGGCCGCCAGCTCGGCCTGCTGCGCCAGGCCGCCCCCGACGCCCTGGCGCGGCAGGCCGCGGCGCTGCTGGCGCCCGCGCCGCAGCCGGAAGCCGAGCCGATGCTGCCGCACCTCGTCATGCCCGCGCGCCACGAGATGCGGGAAAACGACGTGATGGTCCGTCGCCTCGCAGGCGCGCTCGCCGCGGCGGCGGAGCGCGGGCCTGCGGATTTCTCCGAGCTGCTGCTCACTCCCGGCGTCGGGGCGCGCACCGTGCAGGCGCTGGCGATGGTGGCGGAGGTGGTGCACGGCGCGCCGTGCCGCTTCGCCGATCCGGCGCGGTTCTCCCTCGCCCACGGCGGCAAGGACGGCCACCCTTATCCGGTGCCGCTCAAGGTCTACGACCGCACCATCGCCGTTCTCAAGGATGCGGTGGCGGCGGCGAAGCTCGGCAACGACGAGCGCCTGGCGGCGCTGGCGCGCCTCGACGCCGCGGCGCGGCGTCTGGAACGCGTGGCCGCCGCGCCGTCGTTCGATGACTTCATCGAACGGGAGTGTCGGGACTCTCCCGCCTATGGCGGGCGCACCGTCTATTCCTGAGCCTCAGGCGGTGAGCGTCGGCGGGGCGAGGCAGGCGGGCAGCTCCGCCAGAGTGCGGATTTCGCGGTCCGGCGCGCCGGGCAGGCGCTCGCCGCGCTGGCCGTAGCGGTTGCACCACACCACCCGCATGCCGCAGGCGGAGGCGGCATGGGCATCCCAGGGGTTGGAGGATTGGAAGGCGATTTCCTGCGCCGTCACGCCGAGGCCGTCGACCGCGGAACGGTAGACCGAGGGATGGGGCTTGAAGGTGCGCAGCGGATCGACCGAGAACACCGCGTCGAACAGGCCGGTGAGCCCGGCGTTGGAGACTGCGGCCTCCAGCATCGCGGGCGCGCCGTTGGAGAGGATGGCGGTGGAGAACCCCGCCTGCCGCAGGGCGCGCAGCATTGCGGGGACCTCGGGAAAAGCGGACAGGCCGAGATAAAGGTCCATCAGCCGCTGGTGCAGTCCCGGCGTGCGGATATCCAGGCTGTCGAGGGCGTAATCCAGGCTGTCGGCGGTGATCTGCCAGAAATCGGCATAGCGGCCCAACAGCGCGCGCAGCCAGGTGTATTGCAACTGCTTGTCGCGCCACAGCGCGGTCAGCGCGGTGCGGCGGTCCTCCGGAATGCCGGGGCAGTTGGCGGCGGCGGAGGCGAAGTCGAAGATCGTGCCGTAGGCATCGAAGACGCAGGCGCGGATGCCGGTGAGAGGCGCTGCCGTGGGGGCGGATGGGATGGAAGAAGGCATGGTCGGGGGCTCCTTGCCGTAAAGGGGAGTCTCAATGGGAACGGTGCGGGGAAAGCGGCGCGAGCGCCGTCTCGGCGAGGCGGCGCAGGCGTTCGGGATTGGGGTCGATGCGCGCGAGGACGCGCAGCGCAAGGACGGCGCAAAGCAGGTTTTCGGCCATCGCCTCCGGCTCCGCGTCCGGCGCGAGGCGGCCCATTGCCGCGGCGCGATGCAACTGGCCGCGGAAAAAGCCTTTCATCTCGTCCAGCCGCGCGCGGGCGAGGTCGCGCCCGCCCGGCGCCGCGGCGGCGCCGTCGAGAGCGGTGTTGACGAGAAAGCAGCCGCGCCGTTCGGGGTCTGAAATCGAGAGGTCGGCCAACTCGTGAACGAAGCCGGACACCGCCGCCAGCGGGTCCGCCATGGCGGAAAACCGCGCCATGCGTTCGCCCGCGCTCTGCTCGGCATAGCGGCGCAGGGCCTCGACGAACAGACCGTCCTTGTCGCCGAAGCGGTGGTAGAGCGCGGCGGCGCCGAGGCCGGAAGCCTCCGAGACGTCGCGGATCGAGGTGCCGGCATAGCCGCGCCGCCAGAACAGGGCGATGGCGTGGTC
>JBFWJB010000018.1:0-18151 GCA_050253435.1 Rhodospirillaceae bacterium | reverse complement strand
TGGCGCGGCCGACCGCGTCGCCCGCGCCGTCGCGGCGCTCAAGGCCGGGCGCGGCGTCGTCGTCACCGACGACCCGGACCGCGAAAACGAAGGCGACATGATCTTCGCCGCCCATACGTTGACCGCCGCCCAAATGGCCCTCCTCATACGTGAAGGCTCTGGCATCGTCTGCCTCGTCCTCACCGCGGAACGCTGCCGCGAGCTTGGCCTGCCGCCCATGGTCGCGGACAACTCTTCCGCCTACGGCACGCCGTTTACCGTCTCCATCGAGGCGGCGAACGGCGTCACCACCGGCGTCTCCGCCGCCGACCGGGTGAAAACCGTGAAAACCGCCATCGACCCGGCAGCCAAACCTCAGGACCTCGCCCGCCCCGGCCATGTCTTCCCGCTCGCGGCCAACCCGCGCGGCCTCGCCGGGCGCCAAGGCCATACCGAAGCCACCCTCGACCTGATGCGCCGCGCCGGGCTGCCCCCCGCAGGCGTGCTCTGCGAAGTCACCAACCCCGACGGAACCATGGCCAAAGGCGACCGCCTCACCGGCTTCGCCCATACCCACGCCCTGCCCATGGTCTCCATCGCCGATTTGCTGAAGGTGCCGGGGTAACACAAGAGCGGGCAAGGCAAAAACCTTGCGAGGGGACTCGGTCCCCTCGCGCACCCCATAAACTTTGGTTTTTCGCCGCGCAGCGGCAGGTAACACCTGGGCGGCAACCGCCGCAGGTTTATGGCGCTACGCGCAAAAACAAGAAAGTTACGGGATCAAAGGGTCCGAGACCCTTTGCGGGGACCGGGGCAGAGCCCCGGCCTGGTTTTTGATCCCGCGTCTACGCGTCGAGGTTCACCACGTTCATCGCGTTATCGACGATGAAGTCGCGGCGGGGTTCGACGACGTCGCCCATGAGGGTAGAGAAGATGTCCTCCGCCTCGTCGGCCTGGCGGACGGTGACCTGGAGCAGGGTCCGGGCATTGGGGTCGAGCGTGGTTTCCCACAGCTGGTCGGGGTTCATTTCACCCAGGCCCTTGTAGCGTTGGATGGTGATGCCCTTGCGGCCTGCGTCCATCACCGCGTCGGCGAGCGCGACGGGGCCGTCGATGCGGGTTTCCTTGTCCTTGGATTTGAGCGTCGCGGGGTGGGTGAAGAAATCCGCGAGTTCCGCCGCGACGGAGCGCAGGCGGCGCGCCTCCGGGCTTTCCAGCATGGTGGGTTCCAGGGTGACCACCTGAGGCACGCCGCGCAGGATGCGTTTGAAGGTGAAGCCGCCTTCGGCGGAGCGTTCGCCGCTCCAGCCGCGGGCATAGGGCGGCTCCAGCGCGTCCAGCACTTCGGCGATATGGTTGGCCGCGGCCTGGGCGGTGGCCTTGTCGTCCAGCACGTGGGGCTGCAGCGCGCCCGCGATCGCCGCCTGTTCGACGATGTGCATCGGCACCGAGCGCGACAGCGGCAGCAGCAGGTGCTTGGCGGCGCGGCAGCGTTCGGTGAGGTGCTTGAGGTCGTTGGCGGCGATCTGCTGGCCGTCGTGGAGGACGAGCACCGCGTCGGCGACGCCGCTTTCGGTGAGGTAGTCTTCCAGCTCGCGGTCGTCCTTGAGGTAGTGGCCCTTGGTTTCGCCGCGTTTGACGCGGTAGAGCGGCGGCTGCGCGATGTAGAGGAAGCCGCGTTCGATCAGCTCCGGCATCTGGCGGAAGAAGAAGGTGAGCAGCAGGGTGCGGATGTGCGCGCCGTCCACGTCGGCGTCGGTCATGATGATGACCTTGTGGTAGCGCGCCTTGTCGATGTCGAAGTCGTCGCGGTCGATGCCCGCGCCGATGCCGGTGCCGATGGCGGTGATCAGGGTGCCGATTTCCGCCGAGGAGAGCATCTTGTCGCGGCGCGCGCGCTCGACGTTGAGGATCTTGCCCTTGAGCGGCAGGATCGCCTGGTTGGCGCGGTCGCGGCCCTGCTTGGCGGAGCCGCCTGCGGAATCGCCCTCCACCAGGAAGAGTTCGGAGAGCGCGGGGTCGCGCTCCTGGCAGTCGGCGAGCTTGCCCGGCAGGGTGGCGATGTCGAGTGCGGTCTTGCGGCGGGTGAGGTCGCGCGCCTTGCGCGCCGCTTCGCGCGCCGCGGCGGCCTCGATCACCTTGCCGATGATCTTTTTCGCCTCGGTGGGGTGTTCCTCGAACCACTGGGTGAGTTTTTCGCCGACGATCGATTCGATCACCGGGCGCACCTCGGAGGAGACCAGCTTGTCCTTGGTCTGGGAGGAGAACTTGGGATCCGGCACCTTGACCGAGAGGATGCAGGAGAGGCCCTCGCGCATGTCGTCGCCGGTGAGCGCCACCTTTTCGCGCTTGGCGATGCCGGAATCGTTGGCGTAGGCGTTGACCGAGCGGGTGAGCGCGGCGCGGAAGCCCGCGAGGTGGGTGCCGCCGTCGCGCTGCGGGATGTTGTTGGTGAAGCAGAGCGTGGAATCGTGGTAGGAATCGGTCCATTCCATGGACAGTTCCAGAACGATCCCGTCCTTTTCGCCGCTCATCGTGATCGGCGGGGTGTGCAGCGCCGTCTTGGTGCGGTCGAGGTAGCGCACGAACGCCTCGATGCCGCCCTCGTAGTGGAAGTCCACGGTGCGCTTTTCCGGCGTGCGGGCGTCGGTGAGCGACAGGTAGACCCCGGAGTTGAGGAAGGCGAGTTCGCGCAGCCGGTGTTCCAGCGTCGCGAAGTCGTAGGTGGTCATGGTGAAGGTTTCGCTGGACGCGAGGAAGGTGATCTCGGTGCCGGTGAAGGGTTTGCCGTCGTCGCGCTGGGGCGCGGGGCCGACCTGCACCAGGGGCGCCTCGGCGTCGCCGTGGCGGAAGCGCATGAAATATTCGTGCCCGGCGCGCCAGATGCGCAGTTCCAGCCATTCGGAGAGCGCGTTGACCACCGACACGCCGACGCCGTGCAGGCCGCCCGAGACCTTGTAGGAGTTCTGGTCGAACTTTCCGCCCGCGTGGAGCTGGGTCATGATGACCTCGGCGGCGGAGACGCCTTCCTCCTTGTGGATGTCCACCGGAATGCCGCGGCCGTTGTCGCGCACGGTGACCGAGCCGTTGGCGTTGAGGGTGACATCGCAGCGGTCGCAATAGCCCGCCAGCGCCTCGTCGATGGCGTTGTCCACCACCTCGTAGACCATGTGGTGCAGGCCCGAGCCGTCGTCGGTGTCGCCGATGTACATGCCGGGGCGTTTGCGCACCGCCTCCAGTCCCTTGAGGACCTTGATCGACTGGGAATCGTAGGTTTCGGTCGCAGGTGTGGTGATGTCGCTCAACGGATTCAGTCCTTGGTCATCGGGGTGTCCCCCGTCACGGTGGCGGCCTCGACCGCCAGAAACTGGGCGCGGCCGCGCAGGGGCGCGAAGAGAACCGCATCGGTGCCGGTCAGCCAGGATTGCCCCGGAAAACCGGCAAGGGTATCGAACAGCGCGGCGCGGCGCTCCGCATCCAGGTGCGCCGCCACCTCGTCCAGCAGCAGAAGCGGCGCCGCCGCGCGCCCCTGCGAAAGAACCCGCGCCTGCGCCAGCACCAGGCCGATCAGCAGGGCCTTCTGCTCGCCGGTGGAGGCCAGCTGCGCCGGCATCTCCTTGCCGAGGTGCGTCGCCGCGAGGTCGCTTTTGTGCGGTCCCTCGGTGGTGGCGCCCGCCGCCGCATCCAGGCCGCGCGCCGCGCGCAACCGGGCGCGGAAATCGTCCTCCACCGCTAGCGCCGAGGCGCCTTCGGCAAGCGCGCCTTCCAGCGTGCCTTCCAGCGCCAGGCCGCAGCCGGGGAAGGGGCCGTGGCCCGCCGCCGCAAAGGGCGCAAGCCGCAGCACCCAGTCGCAGCGCGCCGCCGCCACCGCCACGCCTTGCGCCGCCATCACCGATTCCAGCGCCGCGAGCCAGGCGTCGTCGCGGCGGCCTTCCTTCAGCAGCGTCAGGCGCTGGCGCATCGCCCGCACATAGGCCGCGGACCGCTCCGCATGCCCGGAATCGAGCGCGTTGACCATGCGGTCGAGGAAACGCCGCCGGTGCGACGCGCCTTCGATGAACAGGCGGTCCATGGCAGGCGTCAGCCACAGCACCGGCAGCACCCGCCCGAGGTCCGCGAGGCTGCGCAGCGGCTGGCCATCCATCCGCACCATGCGCTTGCTCTCGCCGTCCTCGCCGCTCCAGCCGGTGCCCACCGCCACGCTCTGCCCGGCGCTCTGCACCTCCGCCGCCACCGCCCAGCCCGCCGCCGCGCCGTGGCGCACCGCCTCGGCCAGGCGCGCGCGGCGCAGGCCCCGGCCGGGGGTGAGGAAGGAGACCGCTTCCAGAAGGTTGGTCTTGCCCGCGCCGTTCGGCCCGGTCAGAACCACCGGCACAGCGCCGAGGTCGAGGCGCTGCCGCTCATAACAGCGGAAGTCGGTGAGGGTGAGCCGCCGCACCGCGGTGCGCGCCGCCCCCGCATCCCTGGACAGGCATGCCGAACGCTCCATCACGAGGCCCGCGCCGCCCGCCCTAGACGCGCATCGGCATCAGCACGTACACCGCGCTGGCATCCGCCACGTCGCGCACCACCGTGGGCGAGGCCGCATCGAGCATGCCGAAGCGCGCCGCATCGCCCTCGATCTGCCCCATGATGTCCAGGAGGTAGCGGGCGTTGAAGCCGATCTCGAGAGGCGCGCCGTCGTAGGCCGCTTCCAGTTCTTCCTCGGCGCTGCCGCTTTCGGGGCTGGAGGCCGACAGCTTGACCAGGCCGTTCTGCACCTGCACCTTCACCGCGCGCGATTTCTCCGACGACACCGCGGAAACGCGGTCCACCGCCTGGCTGAACACCTTGCAGTCGACTTCCAGAACCTTGTCGTTGTCGGTGGGGATCACCCGCTCGTAGTCGGGGAAGGTGCCGTCGATCAGCTTGGACGACATCACCGCGTCGTCGAAGGCGAAGCGCACCCGCGAATCCGATAGCGACACCGAAATGTCCGCCGCGGTGTCCTCGATCAGCTTGCGCAGCTCGGTCACCGTCTTGCGCGGCAGAATCACCCCGGGCATGCTCTGCGCGCCCTCCGGCAGCGGCAGCTCGACGCGCGCCAGGCGGTGGCCGTCGGTGGCCACGGCGCGCAGCACCGGCACGCCCTCGGCCGCCGACTGGTGCAGGAAGATGCCGTTCAAGTAGTAGCGCGTTTCCTCCACCGCGATGGCGAAGCGGGTGCGGTCGATCAGCCCGCGCAGGTCCGCCGCCGCGATGCGGAAGGAGTGGGTCAGCGCGCCGCCGGTCATCGCCGGGAATTCCTCCACCGACAAGGCCGACAGCGCGAACCGCGACCGCCCGGAGGTGAGCATCATCTGCCCGTCCTCGGGGGTGGAAAGCTCCACCACCGCGCCGTCCGGCAGCTTGCGCACGATGTCGAAAAGAATGTGCGCGGGCGCCGTGGTCGCGCCGGGCTCCGCCACCTCGGCGGGCACCGTCTCGGTGATGTCGAGGTCGAGGTCCGTGGCGTTCAGGGAAAGCCCCGCATCGCCCGCCACCAGTTTGACGTTGGAGAGGATCGGAATGGTGTTGCGCCGCTCGACGACGCTTTGCACGTGTTGCAGCGATTTGAAGAGTTGCGCGCGTTCGATCGAAAGCTTCATGTCGGTGCGACTCACCCGTGATGTCGGGAAACCGGGAGCCCCCGGCCGCATCCCCGCAGCCGCCCGAACCCCCGGAATAATCCCTTGAGAACTGAGGAACAACCCCCACCAGAAGGGCCGGTCAGTATAGCACACGCACACCCCCGCCCAAGTGAAAACGCGGCGCGGCGGAGGTAAAAACCAGGCCGGGCGGAGCCTGTCGCCCCCGATAAAACTTCGCGGAGGGACTCGGTCCCTCCGCACCTCCCATAACTTTCTGGTTTTGCGCGTAGCGCCATAAGTCTGCGGCGGCGGCAACCAAGGTGCTGCCTGCCGCTGCGCGGCGAAAAAAGTCAGGGGGTCAAGGGGTCCGAGACCCCTTGCGAGTCCGGGCAGGGCCCGGCCTTGTTTTGCAGTCTAGTTTTCCAGCATCCGGCGCAGCAGGTCGACTTCCTCGGCGAAGTCGGTGTCCTGTTGCATCAGTTCTTCGACCTTTTTCACCGCGTGCATCACCGTGGTGTGGTCGCGGCCGCCGAACTTGCGGCCGATTTCCGGCAGGGAGCGGGCGGTGAGCTGCTTTGCCAGGTACATCGCGATCTGGCGCGGCCGGGCCACCGCGCGGGCGCGCCGCGGCGAGGACATATCGGCGATCTTGATGTTGAAGTGCTGGGCGACTTCCTTCTGGATCGCGTCGATGGTGAGGTGGCGTTCGCGCTGGCGCAAGAGGTCGTGGAGGACTTCCTGAGTGCTTTCCAGGGTGATGTCGCGGCCGATCAGCTGGGCGTGGGCGACGACGCGGCGCAGCGCGCCTTCGAGTTCGCGGACGTTGGTGGTGATCTTGTGGGCGAGGAACTCCAGCACCTTGGGCGGCACGGTGATTTCGGCGGCGTCGGGGCGGGATTGTTCGGTTTTGATCTGTTCGACCTTGGATTCGAGGATGCCGAGGCGGAGTTCGTAGCTGGTGGGGTGGATATCCGCCACCAGGCCGCAGCCGAGGCGGGATTTCAGGCGTTCCTCGATGCCCTGGAGGTCGGTGGGCGACTTGTCGGCGGAGATGATGATCTGCTTGCCCTGGTCCATCAGAGCATTGAAGGTGTGGAAGAACACTTCCTGGCTGGAGTCCTTGACGCTGATGAACTGGACGTCGACGATCATCAGCACGTCGAGGGAGCGGAGCTGTTCCTTGAAGTTCATCATGTCGTGGTAGCGCAGCGCGCGGATGAACCGGTACATGAACTTTTCCGCCGAGAGGTAGCCGACGGTGCGGCCCGGATCGCGGTCGCGGATGTGCCAGGCGATGGCGTGCATCAGGTGGGTCTTGCCGAGGCCGACGCCGGAATAGAGGAACAGCGGGTTGAACGGCGGGATGTCGGATTCCGCAACGCGGCGCGCCGCGGCCCAGGCGAATTCGTTGGGCTTGCCGACGACGAAGGTGTCGAAGGTGAAGCGCTTGTCGAGCGGCGCGTTCATGGAGTCGCGGTCTTCGGCCGAGGCCTCCGCCACGGCGGGCAGCGAGATCACTTCCGCCGCCGATGCCGGGTCCGGCTCCACCAGGCCGGAGACGGCGCGGCGCACCGGCTGCACCACGAAGCTGACGTCGACGGGTTCGCCGCTCAGTTCCGCCCACAGTTCGCGGATGCGTTCCGCGTAGTGTTCGACCACCCAATCGCGGATGAAGCGGGTGGGCACCCCCAGGCACACTGCATCGCGCTGCGTCTCGACGACGCAGATCGGCTGCAGCCAGTTGCGATAGGCGGCATCCCCGATTTCACCGCGCAACAGATCCTGAACGCGCTCCCACTGCTGTTCCATTTGCCCCACTGATTCCGCGTATCCCGCCAGCCCGTTCGTTCCGGCAACGCCCCCCGGCGTGCTTCCGGTCTTTCCGCCGCTTCGTTGCGGCGCGGTCCCTCCACCGCACCGCCGCAAACCGGAAGCGGGCATGGTAGGCGCGCCGGACGGGCGGCGCAACGCCGTCGCCGCAGGATCGGAAAAAATCCTTGGCCGCCGACGGCTTGCAGCCGCGGCGCGCGCCGCCGCCGGGGGCGGCGCGGGGGGAGGAAGAAGCGAATCCGCCGTACATGCAAAGGGCGGCCTGAAGCCGCCCCGCGAGGGTGTCGAGCGAACCCGAAACCGGACTTACATCGCCTTGATTTTCGCCGCCAGACGCGAGGTCTTGCGCGCCACCGTGTTGCGGTGCATGACGCCCTTGGAGGCGCCGCGGTGCAGTTCCGGCATGGCCGCCTGGAACGCCGCCTGGGCCTGTTCCTTGTTGCCGGCTTCGATCGCGGCTTCGACCTTCTTCACGAAGGTGCGGACGCGGCTGAGGCGGTCCTTGTTGATCACGGCGCGCCGTTCGTTGCGGCGAATCCGCTTCTTGGAAGAGATGTGGTTGGCCATGACCTGAGAAAACCCGTTCGTTTCATCCAGACTCGCACACTGGCGAGAGGGGGGCTTATACGCGTCCCGTGCGCTCAGGTCAACCGCTTTATGCCTTGCGCACGGCGATTTTGCGCGGCTTTTTCAATCCGAGGTGATGAGGATGCGGATCACCGTGGGCGGCCCCTTGGAGACCACCTCGAAGGTGAGGGTTTCCCCGTCGCGGACGAACTTCGCCGAGGTCTTTTTGCTCCAGCCGAGCTGCGGCAGGGTTTCGGCATAGGCGGCGAGCACGGCGGCGGCGGATTGCGGCGTCTGGGCGAAGGTTTCCACCACGCGGCCCTGCGGCGTGTCGAACACCATCACCGAGTCGCGGTCCTGGGTGAGCCCGGCCAAGAGCGGCAGGTCCTCGTGCCCGGTGAGGAAACCCGCGGCGCGGGCCGGGGCCGCCGCCGCGAGGGCGAGGCCCGCCGCGAGGAGGGCGGTTCGAATCCAGATGCGCATGCCGTGGTTCCCGTTCAGCGCTGACAGCCGGGACAATAATACGTGGAGCGGCCGGATTGCACGATGCGTTTGATGCGATGGCGCGGATTTGTGCCGTCCGGATGCGCGCGGCAGGGTTCGCCCTCGCGGTCGTAGACGGCGAATTGCATCTGGAAATAGCCGAGCGTGCCGTCGGGGCGGCGGTGGTCGCGCAGGGAGGAGCCGCCCGCCGCGACCGCCTCGGCGAGCACCGCCTGGATCGCCTCCGCCAGGCGGGCGACGCGCGCGGCGGAGAGCGAGCCTGCGGCAACGGAGGGGGATATCCCGGTGCGGTGGAGCGCCTCGCAGACGTAGATGTTGCCGAGCCCGGCGACCAGGGTCTGGTCGAGCAGCGCGGTCTTCACCGGGCCGCTGCGATGGGCGAGCCCGGCGGCCAGCGCCGCGGCGGTGAACTCGGCGGACAGAGGTTCCGGCCCGAGGCGGGAGAGCAGGGGGTCGGCCGCGAGGGTTCCCGGCGCGGCGTAATCGACGAAGCCGAAGCGCCTGGGGTCGCAGAAGGTGACCGCGCCGCCGTCGTCCAAAGTGAATCGCAGGTGGTGGTGCGGGCCGAGCGCCGCCGCCGGGTCGGTTTCCACATGGCCGGACATGCCGAGGTGGATCAGCACCGTGCCGCCGTCTTCCAGTTCCCACAGCAGCACTTTGCCGCGGCGGGAGAGGCCGGTGACGCGGCGGCCGGTGACGCACTGGCCGAGGTCCTGCGGCACCGCGCGGCGCAGGTCGCGGCGCGCCACCAGCACGCCCGCGATGCGGCGTCCCGGCAGGATCGGCAGAAGCCCGCGGCGGACGGTTTCGACTTCCGGCAGTTCCGGCATATTCGGTCCCGGCGAAGGGGGATGAAAAACGCATTTTCAACATGGTGCGGCGGCGGCGCATCCGCTATGGTGCGGTCATGTCGATCGATGAAAAATCCGCCGGTCCCGGCCTCGGCCCGACCACCCATTTCGGCTTCAAGACCGTGGATACCGCCGCCAAAGCGGGCCTGGTGCGCGGCGTCTTCGACGCCGTGGCCGACAGCTACGACCTGATGAACGACCTGATGAGCATGGGCGTGCACCGGTTGTGGAAGAGCGCGATGATCGATGCGCTCAACCCGCAGCCCGGGCGCACCTACCTCGACGTCGCAGGCGGCACCGGGGACATCGCCTTCCGCATCCGCAAGCGGGTGATGGAAAAGGGCGGCGCGGCGCGCATCATCGTCGCCGACATCAACACCGAGATGCTGCGCGTCGGCCAGGACCGCGCCGTCGACCGCGGCATCGACGGCCTGGAATGGCTGTGCCTGGATGCCCAGGACGTGCCCCTGCCCGACCGCTCGGTGGACGCCTACACCATCTCCTTCGGCCTGCGCAACGTCACCGACATTCCCCGCGCATTGCGCGAGGCGCACCGCGTGCTGAAGCCGGGCGGGCGCTTCCTCTGCCTGGAGTTCTCCCGCGTCGTGCTGCCGGTGCTGGACAAGGCCTACGACGCCTATTCCTTCACCGTGCTGCCCGCGCTCGGCCGCCTCGTCGCCCACAATCCGGAGGCGTACCGCTATCTGGCGGAGAGCATCCGCAAGTTCCCGGCGCAGGAGCAGCTGGCCGAAATGATGCGCGAAGCGGGCTTCGGCAACGTCACGGTGCGCAACTATTCGGGCGGCATCGCGGCGCTGCATTCGGGCTGGCGGATCTAGGGCACACCATGCTGCGGACCCTGCGCAACACCTCCCGCCTCATCACCATCGCACGGGTTCTGGCGCGTCACGACGCGCTCTTCCTGCTCGACCGCCTGCCGGTCACCCGCCACGTCGCGGGGATCGTGCGCCTGCTTTCCAGCCGCCGCGCGCCGGGCCGTCCGGGCGAGCGCCTCACCCGCGCGCTGGTGGACCTCGGACCGACTTTCATCAAGTTCGGCCAGGCGCTGTCCACCCGCGCCGACCTGGTGGGCGACGAGGTGGCCGCCGACCTCTCGGCGCTGCAGGACCGGCTTTCGCCGTTCCCCTTCGCCCAGGTGCAGGCGATCCTCGCCGAGGAACTGGGCGCGCCGATCCCCGAACTCTTCTCCGAATTCGCCGAAACGCCGATCGCCGCCGCCTCGGTGGCGCAGGTGCACCGCGCGGTGACCAGGGACGGCCGCACCGTGGCGGTGAAGGTGATCCGCCCCGGCGTCGAGGCGGCGCTCGACCGCGACATCGACCTGCTCTACTGGCTTGCCGAGGTCGCCGAGCGCGCCCAGCCGTCGCTGCGCCGCCTGCGCCCGGTGGACAGCGTGGAGACCTTCGAGCACACCTTCGCCATGGAGATGGACCTGCGCTTCGAGGCGGCCGCCGCCTCGGAGCTGGGCGAAAACTTCATCGAGGACGAGACCTTCCGCGTGCCCGAGGTGATCTGGGCGCTCACCGGCAAGAACGTGCTCACCACCGCCTGGATCGAGGGCATCCCGGTGGACGAGCGCGACCGCATCGCCGCCGCCGGGCTCGACCCGATGACGGTTGCCGAGCACGCCGCCCGGTCCTTCTTCAAGATGGTGTTCTCCGACGGCTTCTTTCACGGCGACATGCACCCGGGCAATCTCTTCGTCGGCGCGGCGGGCGAGATCATCGCCGTGGACTTCGGCATCATGGGGCGCATCGACGCGCCGACGCGGCGCTACCTCGGCGAGATGCTGCTCGCCTTCCTGCAGCGGGATTACCGCCGCGCCGCGGAGATGCACTTCGAGGCGGGCTACGTGCCGCCGGACCGCTCGGTCGAGCTGTTCGCCCAGGCCTGCCGCTCCATTGCCGAGCCGATCTTCGACAAGCCCGCTTCGGAAATCTCGCTCGCCCGCCTGCTCGCCCAGCTGTTCAAGGTGACCGAAACCTTCGGCATGGAAGTCCAGCCGCAGCTCCTCATCCTGCAGAAGACCATGCTCACCGCCGAGGGCGTGGGCCGCAGCCTCTGCCCGGAGGTCAATTTCTGGGAGCTCGCCCGCCCGCTGGTCGAGGCGTGGATGGCCGAGAACGTTTCCGCCCCGGCGCGCCTGCGCCGCGGCCTGGAGGAAACGCTTGCCGCCGCCACCACCCTGCCGCGCCTGATCGAGCGCGCCGAGCGCATCTCCACCCAGTTCACCGACGACGGGCTGAAGCTCCACCCCGATACGCTCAAGGCGCTGCTGGCGCGCCGCAGGACCTCGGCGGTGCAGACCTGGCTGCCCTGGGCGCTGATCGTCGCGATGTTCGCGCTCCTGGTGTCGCGGATGTGATTCGCCGCCCTGCCCCCTTTACTTCCCGCCCTGCGTCGACTATCCACAAAAGAGGGCGGGCATTCCCAGGATTGAACACATGCTGACTGGAAAAAAGGTTTTCCTCATCATCGCGGGCGGCATCTCCGCCTACAAATGCCTGGACCTGATTCGCCGCCTGCGCGACCAGGGCGCAAGCGTGCGCTGCTGCCTCACCGAGAACGCCAAGGAGTTCGTCACGCCGCTTTCCGTCGCCGCGCTCTCCCAGGCGCCGGTCTATACCGACCAGTTCTCGCTGAAGGACGAAAGCGAGATGAGCCATATCGAGCTCTCCCGCCAATCCGACATTCTCGTCGTCGCCCCCGCCACCGCCGACATCATGGCGAAGATGGCCGCGGGCCTCGCCGACCAGCTTGCCACCACGCTTTTGCTCGCCACCGACAAGCCGGTGCTGATCGCGCCCGCGATGAACGTGCGGATGTGGCTGCACGCCGCGACCCAGGCCAACCTCGACACCCTGAAATCCCGCGGCATCCATGTCGTCGGCCCCAACGACGGGGCGATGGCGTGCAACGAGTTCGGCCCCGGCCGCATGGCCGAGGTGCCGGAGATCACGGCCGCCATCGAAGCGGTGCTGAACCCGCGCCGCCCGCTTTCCGGCAGGCACGTCATCGTCACCAGCGGCCCCACGGTGGAGCCGATCGACCCGGTGCGCCTCATCGCCAACCGTTCCTCCGGCAAGCAGGGCCACGCCATCGCTGCGGCGCTTGCCGCGCTCGGCGCGCGCGTCACCCTGGTCAGCGGCCCCACCGCGCTGCCCGACCCGGCGAACGTCACCGTGGTGCGCATCGAGACCGCGCGCGAAATGCTCGCCGCCTGTCAGGCGGCGCTGCCCGCCGACGCCGCGGTGTGCGCCGCCGCCGTTGCCGATTGGGGGGTGAAGGCCCCGGCCGGGCAGAAGATGAAGAAATCGCCCGGCGCGCCGCCGCCCGCGATCGAGCTCACCCCCAATCCGGACATCCTCGCCACCCTCGCCGCGCCCGGCCCGGCCCGGCCCGGCCTCGTCGTCGGCTTTGCCGCCGAGACCGAAAACCTCATCGAGCATGCCCGCGAAAAACGCGCCCGCAAGGGCTGCGACTGGATTCTCGCCAACGATGTCTCCGCCGCCGCGGGCACCTTCGGCGGCGAGACCAACCGTGTCCACCTGATCACCGCAGATGCCTGCGAGCCCTGGCCCGTTCTCGACAAACGGGCGGTGGCCGAGCGTCTGGCCGAGCGTATTGCCGAGGCCCTGTCATGAGCATTGTCACCGTTCCCGTCGCCGTCCCCGTGCAACGCCTGCCGCACGGCGAGGGCCTGCCCCTGCCGAAATACCAGACGCCGGGCGCGGCCGGGGTGGACCTGCTCGCCGCGCTGGCCGAGGCCAAAACCCTTGCGCCGGGCGAACGCGCCCTCATCCCTACCGGCATCGCCATCGCCCTGCCGCCGGGCTACGAGGCGCAGGTGCGGCCGCGCTCCGGCCTTGCGCTCAAGCACGGGGTGACGGTGCTCAACGCGCCGGGCACCATCGACGCCGACTACCGCGGCGAGGTCGGCGTGATCCTCATCAACCTGGGGCAGGAACCCTTCACCATCGCCCCCGGCGAGCGCATCGCCCAGATGGTGGTGGCGCCGCTGTCGCGCATCGTCTGGCAGTCCATGGGCGCCGCGCTTCCCGAGACCGGGCGCGGCGCGGGCGGCTTCGGCTCCACGGGCGCGAAATAAACCGGCGGAGGCGGAGATGCTCAACCCGTCGAAAAAAACCCTGTTCGCCATCGAGGCGGTGCTCGACATCGCCTACAACGCCGGCGGCGAACCGGTGCAAAGCAGCGAGATCACCGCACGCCAGGGAATCCCCCGGCGCTACCTGGAACAGACCCTCCAGGCCCTGGTGCGCGCCAATATTCTCATCGGCGTGCGCGGGCCGCGCGGCGGCTATCGCCTAGCGCGGGAACGCCGCCGTATCTCCGTGGGCGTTATCGTGCGCGTCGTCCAGGCGGGCGAAACCGCCGCCTCCCCCGGCGCCGACCTGCCGAATTCCGAAATCGGCGCCAAGGTGATCCAGCCGATGTGGGGGGACCTGCAGTCCTCCCTGATGGCCCGCCTCGACGAACTCAGCATCGACGCCCTGTGCCAGCGCGCCAGCGAAGAGGGCGTGCCCTGCACCGCCCGCGAACGCCTGAGCTACGAAATCTGAAGGAGCCGCCATGACCCAGCCTCCGCCCTCCGCCGCCTTCCGCGGACGCATCTACGACGACGTCCTTGCCACCATCGGCGCGACGCCGCTGGTGCGCTTCTCCCGCCTTGCCGCCGAGAACGGCGTCGCCGCGGAAATCCTCGCCAAGCTCGAATTCTTCAACCCGCTCGCCTCGGTCAAGGACCGCATCGGCCTGGCGATGATCGCCGCCGCAGAGGCCGCGGGCGAAATCGACAAGGATACCGTCCTGATCGAGCCGACCTCCGGCAATACCGGCATCGCGCTCGCCTTCGTCTGCGCCGCCAAGGGCTATAAGCTCGTCCTCACCATGCCGGAAAGCATGTCGGCGGAACGCCGCAAGATGCTCGCCCTCTTGGGCGCGCAGCTGGAACTCACCCCCGCCGCCAAGGGGATGAAGGGCGCCATTGCTCGCGCCGAGGAACTCGCCGCCGAACTCCCCAAGGCGAAAATCCTCCAGCAGTTCGCCAACCCCGCCAACCCGGCGGCGCACCGCGCCACCACGGCGGAAGAAATCTGGGCCGATACCGCGGGCGAGGTGGATATCCTCGTCGCCGGGGTCGGCACCGGCGGCACCCTCACCGGCATCGGCGCGGCGCTGAAGGCAAAGAAACCCGGCGTCCGCATCGTCGCGGTGGAGCCGGAGGACAGCCCCGTGCTCTCCGGCGGCGCGCCCGGCGCGCACGGCATCCAGGGCATCGGCGCGGGCTTTGTCCCCGAAGTCCTCGACTCCTCGCTGATCGACGAAGTGGTGCAGATCGCCACCGCCACCGCGCTGGCCACCGCGCGCGCCGCCGCGCGCAGCGAAGGCGCGCCGGTCGGCATCTCCTCCGGCGCCGCGCTCGCCGCCGCCATCGAACTCGGCAAGCGCCCGGAAAACGCGGGCAAGAAAATCGTCGTGATCATCCCCTCGTTCGCCGAACGCTACCTCTCCACCGCGCTGTTCGACGGGTTGTGAGGGGGAAAACCAAAACGTTGCGAGGGGACTCGGTCCCCTCGCGCACCCCATGACCTGTTTTTCGCCGCGTAGCGGCAGGCAACGCGTTTGTTGCTACCGCACAGGCTGATGGCGCTTCGCGCAAAAACAAACTTATGGGGTCTGGGGCCCGAGGCCCCAGCGGGGTCCAGGGGCAAAGCCCCTGGCCTGGTTTTTCAGTGAAGGAGCCGCCATGGCTTTGACGCCCGGACAGAACATGCGCTACGCGCGGCAGATTCTGCTGCCGGAGGTTTCCGGCGCGGGGCAGGAGGCGCTGCTCGCCGCGCGGGTTCTGGTGGTCGGTGCGGGCGGCCTGGGCGCGCCGGTATTGCTGTATCTCGCGGCGGCGGGGGTGGGGCGCATCGTCATTGCCGACGACGACGCGGTGACGCTGTCCAACCTGCAGCGCCAGGTGCTTTACGAGACCGCGGACGTGGGCAGGCCCAAGGCCGCCTGCGCCGCGGCGCGTCTGGCCGCGCTCAACCCGGACGTAACGGTGGAGGCCCTGCCCCTGCGGGTTTCCGCCGCCAATGCGATGGATCTGGTGGCGGCCTGCGACGTGGCGGTGGACTGCTGCGACAACTTCGGCAGCCGCTTCGCCCTCGGCGATGCCTGCCTCGCTGCGGGCAAACCCCTGATCTCCGCCGCGGTGCAGGGATTCGCCGGGCAGCTTGCGGTGTTCGATGCGGCGCGCGGCGGGCCGTGCTTCCGCTGCTTCAATCCCGCGCCGCCGCCGCGCGACGGCCGCGCCTGCGAGGAAATCGGCATCCTCGGCGCGGTGGCGGGCATGGTCGGCGCGGCGCAGGCGCTCGCCGTGCTCAAGCTCATCCTCGGCCTTGGCGACGATGCGCAAGGCTTTCTCCAGATCTTCGACGGCCTCGCCGGAACCGCCCGCCGCGTCCGCCTGCCGCGCGACCCGGCGTGCCCGGCGTGCGGGGGCCGGTGAAAACCAGGCCGGGCTCTGCCCGGGCCCGCAAGGGGACTCGGTCCCCTTGACCCCTAACATATTTTGCCGCGTAAGCGGCCGTCAACCGTCACGCCGCGTGATGAGCCTATGGCGCTGCGCGCAAAAACAAGAGGTTATGGGAGGTGCGGAGGGACCGAGTCCCTCCGCAAAGTTTTGGTTTTTTGGGCCGCGCGGTTTGTGTTTCCGGGCGGTTGTATGCATATTTATCGGACTCTCTCCCCGCGCCCCCACGCGCGCAAAGCAGAATGGAGACATCCATGCCCAACACGGTATTCATCACCGGCGCGACCGCCGGGTTCGGCGCGGCGTGTGCGCGCAAGTTCGCCGCCGCCGGGTGGAATCTGGTGCTCACCGGCCGACGGGCCGAGCGCCTGGACGCCCTGAAGGCGGAGCTTTCCGCCCAGTGCGCGGTGCACACCGTCGTGCTCGACGTGCGCGACCGCGCTGCGGTGCTCGCCGCCGTCGCCGCGCTGCCCGAGCCGTTTTCCCGCGTCCATACGCTGATCAACAACGCCGGGCTGGCGCAGGGCCTCAACCCCGCGCAGACGAGCGACCTCGACGACTGGGACCGCATGATCGACACCAACGTCAAGGGCCTCACCTATTGCACCCGGGCCCTGCTGCCGACGATGATCGAGGTGGGCGGCGGCACGGTGATCAACCTCGCCTCCATCGCGGCGCGCTGGCCGTATCCGGGCGGCAACGTCTATGGCGCGACCAAGGCCTTCGTCCGGCAGTTCAGCTATAACCTGCGCTGCGACCTGGCGGGTACCGGGATCCGCGTCACCTCCATCGAGCCGGGCATGGCGGAAAGCGAGTTCTCGCTGGTGCGCTTCCACGGCGACGAAAAGAAGGCCGCCTCGGTCTACAAGGGCGCGCACCCGCTGACCCCGGAAGACATCGCCGATGCGATCTTCTGGGTCGCCAGCCTGCCCAAGCACGTCAATATCAATAGCCTGGAAGTGATGCCCACCACCCAGGCCTGGCAGGCCCTCGGCATCACCCGCGACGCGGAGTGAGGGGCGAAAAACCAAAACTTTCCGGAGGGTCGCGGACCCTCCGGACCTCCCATAACTTTTGGGTTTTGCGCGTAGCGCCATAAGACCGTGCGTACGGGAGGCTTCATCTTATCCCGCTTCGCGGAAAAACGAGTTAGGGGATCAAAGGGCCCAAGGCCCTTTGCGGGTCCGGGCAGAGCCCGGCCTTGTTTTTTTGGCTACGCCCGTACCGGGCGGGCGGCCATGGCGGCGCTGCCGGCGGAGGCGGCGACCATGCAGGCGATGGCGAGCCACTGTAGGCCGGTGAGCCGTTCGCCGAGGACGACGAAGCCGGAGAACGCGGCGACGGCGGGCGCGGTGCTGACCAGGATGCCGAAGACGAAGCGCGGCAGGAAGCGCAGGGCCATCATTTCCAGGGAATAGGGCACGGTGCTGGAGAACAGCGCGATGACCGCGCCGAAGGCGAGGATGGAGGGCTGCAGCAGGGCCGCGCCTGCGGTGTGGAAGCCGAGCGGCACCATACAGGCGGCGGAGACGGCCATGCCGATGGCGACCGCCTGGCCTCCGGCGAGGATGCCGGAGATGCGTTTGCCGGAGAGGATGTAGAGCGCCCAGCAGAGTCCTGCGCCGCCCGCGCAGGCGAGTCCCCGCCAGTCGAGGCCGCGGTTGGCCTGGTGCAGCGGCAGCAGCAGGGAGAGGCCGAGCACGGCGAGCGCGAGCCAGAGGAAATCGAGCGGTTTGCGCGACGAGATCAGCACCACGAAGAGGGGCCCTGCGACCTCGATGGCGACGCCGATGCCGATCGGGATGAGGGCGAACGCCTTGTAGATGAGGAGGTTCATCACCCCGAGGGAGAGGCCGTAGGCGAGGAGGTTGACGCGGTGCCGCCACGCCGCCGCAGCGTTGCGCCAGGGCCGCCACACCGCGGCGAGGAGGAGGGCGGAGATGCCGACGCGCAGCGCCACCATGCCTTCCACGCCGACCAGGGGGAAGAGGGTTTTGGCGAAGGCGGCGACGAGGTTCTGCGAGAACAGAGAGCCGACGATGGCGAGCGTCGCCATCGGCACGCGGGAGGGGGAGGCGGGTACGCTCGTCATCGGGTACGGCGCGGGGGCGCCTCCATCCTACAGGTTGGGCAGAACGCGGTCCGGCGGGCGGTGGCCGTCGACGAAGGTCTTGATGTCGATCAGCACCTTCTGGCCCATTTCGTGCCGCGCCTCGAAGGTGGCGGCGCCGAGGTGGGGCATCAGC
>JBFWJB010000017.1:0-18385 GCA_050253435.1 Rhodospirillaceae bacterium | reverse complement strand
AGGGGACCGAGTCCCCTTGCGGGTCCGGGCAGCGCCCGGCCTTGTTTTTACGTCCTACCGCACCGCGATCGGCGGCATGATCGCCGCGCCGCGTTCGAGTTTCAGGCGGCTCCAGGCGGACAGCGTGGCGAGGGGTTCCGGCAGGCGGGGCAGGGCGGCCTGCATCAGGTCCTTGCCGTCGCCGCCGATGAGGCTGCGCAGGGTTTCGGCGAGCGACCTCGGCTGCGGGAAGGAGACGATGGCGGGGATCTGGTCCGCCGGGATGCCTGCGGCGCGTTTGGCGTAGGCGAAGGCCTTGAGCTGGCCGCCGGTTTCGTCCACGAGACCGAGCGCGAGGGCGCGTTTGCCGCTGAACACCCGGCCGCGCGCCGCCTTGTCCAGCGCCTCGGGGGCGAGTTTGCGCGCCTCGCCGACCTTGGTGGTGAAGTCGGCGTAGGCGGCGTCCACCACCGCTTCCAGGCGCGCCCGTTCGGCAGGGGAGAAGCCGTGGTTGGGCGACCACATCGCAGCGGTTTCGCCGGTGGAGAGGGTATTCCAGTGGACGCCGAGTTTCCGCCAGGCGTCTTCCAGAACGATCTTGCCCGCGATCACGCCGATCGAGCCGGTGATGGTGGCGGGTTCGGCGATCACGGTTTCCGCCGCCGTGGCGATGAAGTAGCCGCCGGAGGCCGCGACGTTGCCCATGGAGACGATCACCGGGCGGCCTGCGGCGCGCGCCTCGGCGATCGCCTGGCGGATGGTGTCGGAGGCGGCATAGTCGCCGCCCGGGGTTTCCAGGCGCAGCACGATGGCGCGCACGCCCTTGGCCTTCACCGCGTCGCGGATCGCCTGGGCGATGGTGGCGGCGCCGATGGCGGCGCGGTCGGCGAGCGGGTCGAACTCGGTCTCGCCGGGAACGATCTGCCCTGCCGCCTGGATCAGCGCGAGGCGGATGTCGGTATTCGGGGTTTCGGCGGTGGCGGCATAGGCCTCGGCGGGGAGTGCGCCGCCGGGGAAGGCGGCCTTCACCGCCGCCTGGAAATCGGCCTGATAGCCCAGCGCATCGACCAACCCGGCGGTCTTGGCATCCGCGGCGAGCAGCGGGCCGCGCGCGGCGAGCGCTTGCACCGCTTCGGGGGTGAGGCCGCGCGCCGCGGCGATGCTTTGGTTGAGGCTGTCCGCGATGTCGGAGACCAGCGCGCCGATGTTCTCGCGCACCGGCGGCGCCATGTCGTCGCGGGAGAGGAAGTCCATGGCGGACTTGTATTCCTGGCGCTGCACGATCTCGGCGCGGATGCCGTATTCGGCGAGTCCGCTGCGCAGGAAGGGGGTTTCCAGCGCCAGGCCGCGCAGGCCGTAGAGGCCGGAGGGCTGCAGCCACACCTGCTGGAAGGCGGAGGCGAGCGCCGCCGCGCCCGGCCCGCCGTCGAGGGATTCGGAGAACAGCAGGGTGGTCTTGCCGACCTTCTTGAAATCGGCGATCGCCTCGGCGAGTTCCTGCGCCGTGGCCGGGGCGAGGCGCGCGCCGCCGAGGTGGGCGGCGACGCCCGCGATGCGCGGGTCGGCGGCGCCGCGGCGCAGCGCGGTGATGAGGTCGGCGAGCACGTAGGCGCGGCCGAGGGAGAAGCTGTCGAGCGCGTCGCGCGGCGGCTGCGCGGCGATGCCGCGGTCGAAATCGACGATCAGGTAGTCGCCCTTGTGCACCCTGGTCTTTTCCGGCTCGGCGGAGCGTAGGATCATCACCCCTGCGATCGCCGCGACGGTGGCAACCGTGCCGATCAGGGCGAGGACGATCACCAGCCAGCGGAAAAGCGTACGCATCTCTCAGGGTTCCTTTCGTGCGGACGCGTTCAGGCGTCCGGTCCGTCCGGGGTTTCGGCAAGCGGCAGGCGGGCTCCCGCCCAGCCGACGATGCCGTGACGCAGGTTGTAGACCTCCGGCACGCCGCGTGCGGCAAGCGCCGCGGCGACGCGGGCCGAGCGGACGCCGGAATGGCAGACCACCACGACCTTTTTTGCACCGAAATCCGGGTAGGAGTCGAGGCCGACCTGGCTCATCGGCAGGGAAATCGCGCCGGAGATGGCGGCCTCTTCCAGTTCGAAGGGCTCACGCACGTCGATGATGCAGGCCTCGCCCGACTGCTGCCAGGCATAGGCGGTGGCCGCATCGACTTCGGCGATGGAACGGCGTCGGAAGAACACGGAAAACACTCCACGCAGGCGCGGGTCAGGAGGCGCCGAACCCGCCGCATTGACCGCGATGCCGGAGCAGGTGATCGGCGAGCACGCAGGCGATCATCGCCTCGGCCACCGGCACCGCGCGAATGCCCACACATGGGTCGTGACGGCCCTTGGTCAAGACGTCCACCGCCTCACCCGCGAGATTGACGCTCCTGCGCGGGATGAGAATGGAGCTGGTGGGCTTTACCGCCATGCGCGCGACGATCGGCTGGCCGGTGGAGATGCCCCCGAGGATGCCGCCCGCGTGGTTGGAGAGGAAGCGCACGCCACCCTGGCCGTCCGGCTCCATCTCGTCGGCGTTGGTTTCGCCGGAGAGCGCGGCGGCGGCCATGCCTTCGCCGATCTCCACCGCCTTGACCGCGTTGATGCTCATCAGCGCCTTGGCGATGTCGGCGTCGAGCTTGTCGTAGACCGGTTCGCCCAGGCCCGCGGGCGCGCCCTCGGCCACCACCTCGACCACCGCGCCGGTGGAGGAGCCGCGCTTGCGCACCGCATCCAGTTCCGCCGCCCACTCCGCCGCGGTCTGCGCGTCGGGGCAGAAGAAGTCGTTGGCGCCCACCGCCGCCCAGTCCCAGCGGCTGCGGTCCACCGCGTGGCCGCCCATGGCGGTCATCGCGCCGCGGATCAGCACTCCGCCGGGGACAAGCGCAGCGAGCACCGCGCGCGCCACCGCGCCCGCGGCGACGCGCATCGCGGTTTCCCGCGCCGAGGCGCGGCCGCCGCCGCGCGGGTCGCGGATGCCGTACTTCGCCTGATAGGTGAAGTCCGCATGTCCGGGGCGGAAGCTGTCGGCGATGTTGGAATAGTCCTTGGAACGCTGGTCGGTGTTCTCGATGAGGAGGCCGATCGGCGTGCCGGTGGTCATGCCTTCGTAGACGCCGGAGAGGATCCTCACCGCGTCCGGTTCGCGCCGCTGGGTGGTGTGGCGCGACTGGCCGGGGCGGCGCTTGTCGAGGAAGGGCTGGATGTCCGCCTCGGAAAGCGGAATGCGCGGCGGCACGCCGTCCACCACGCAGCCGATCGCCGGTCCGTGGCTTTCGCCGAAGGTGGTGAAGCGGAAAGCGGTGCCGAAGGCGTTGCCGGCCATGAGCCTCTCCTCGCGGGGCGCGCGCAGGCGCGCGCCCCGATTTTTCCGTTATTCGCCGGTGAAGGACTGCATCAACTCGGCATTGCCCGCGGCGCTCGCCGGGTTGATCATGCCGTTGACGTGGTAGCCCGCATCCACGTGATGGATCTCGCCGGTGACGCCGCCTGCGAGATCGGACAGCAGGTACATGCCGGAATTGCCCACGTCGTCGATGGTGACGTTGCGCTTCAAGGGCGAGTTCAGCTCGTTCCACTTCAGGATGTAGCGGAAGTCGCCGATGCCGGAGGCGGCCAGCGTCTTGATCGGCCCGGCGGACAGCGCGTTGACGCGGATGCCGAATTCGCCCAGGTCCATGGCCAGATAGTTGATCGAGGCGTCGAGCGCCGCCTTGGCCACGCCCATGACGTTGTAGTGCGGCATGAACTTCTCCCCGCCGTAATAGGTCAGGGTGAGCAGGCTGCCGCCTTCCTTCATCAGCGGCTGGGCGCGGCGGCAGACGTCGGTGAACGAGAACACCGAGATGTGCATGGTGTTGGCGAAGTTCTCGGCGGTGACGTCGTAGTACTTGCCTTTCAGCGCCTCCTTGCCGGCGAACGCGATGGCGTGGACGACGAAGTCCAGGCCGCCCCAGCGCTCGGCGATGGTGGCGAACAGGGCGTCCATGCTGGCGGCGTCGGTGACGTCGCAGGGCAGAAGAAAGTCGGAGCCGACTTCTTCGGCAAGCGGCGCGACGCGGCGCTGCAGCGCTTCTCCCTGATAGGTGAAAGCCAGTTCCGCGCCATGATGGCGGCAGGCCTTGGCGATGCCCCAGGCGATGGAACGGTCGTTGGCGACCCCCATGATCAGGCCTTTTTTCCCGGCCATCAAAGGTGTGGCGGATGTCATGGATATCCTCTTGGCAGCGAACTACGAAAAATCGGCGGCTCGGCCCCGCGGCTATGCAAAACGGGGTGTATGAGCGGCAAAGCGCGCGTATCCTACACGAAACCCACACACCGGCAAAGGGGAACGGGATGACCGAAAACGCCGCCGCCGAACAGACCCTGATGTCGCGCCTGCGCGCCCGCCTGGGGCCGCGCGCGCCGTGGCTCGACCTCGCGCTCTATGTGTTCGCCCGCGGCCAGAAGGATCAGTTCCTGCGCATTGCCGCCTCGCTCTCCTACACGTCGCTGATCGCCCTGGTGCCGCTTTTGGCCATCGCGCTGGCGATCTTTTCGGCGTTTCCCGCGTTTTCCGAGGCGCGCGGCCAGTTCGAGAGCTTCATTTCCCAGTCCATGGTGCCCAACGCCGGGCAGTCGGTGCACGTCTACCTGCGGCAGTTCATCAACGCCACCGGCAAGCTCACCACCGTCGGCGTGGTCGGCCTGGGCGCCACCGCGGTGCTCACCCTGATCACCATCGAGGCGGCGTTCAACAATATCTTCCGCGTCGCGCGGCAGCGGCCGATGCTCTCCCGCGTGCTGATGTACTGGGCGGTGCTCACCCTCGGACCGCTGCTTTTCGGCGCGTCCTCCACCCTTTCCGGCGGCCTTCTCGCGATGCGCCGCGCGCTCTCCGGCGGGGCCTTCGACAGCATCTCCACGGCGGCCGGTCTGTTCACCCCGATGCTGTTCTCCTGGATCGCTTTCTCGCTGCTCTACATGGCGGTGCCCAACCGGCCCGTCTCCTGGCGCGACGCGCTGATCGGCGGCGCGGTGGCGGCGGTGCTGTTCGCGCTGTTGCGCTTCGGCTTTTCCCGCTTCGTGGCCAGCGGCAACACCTACCGCACCCTCTACGGCGCGCTCGCGGTGATCCCGCTGTTCCTGCTCTCGATGTACCTCTCCTGGGCGGTGGTGCTGTTCGGCGCGGTGATGACCGCGGCGCTGCCGGAATGGCGGGCGCACACCGCAGGTGGCGGCGAGAGCACGGGCGCAGCGGCGGAAATCGGCATCGCGCTCGACATCCTGGCGCAGCTGCGCAACGCGCAGCAGGCGGGAAAGGCGGCGCGGCGGCGGCTCCTCCTCTCCGCCGCGTTGGCGCCGGAGGCGGCGGTGGAGGGCGTGCTCGCCAAACTCAAGGCTGCCGGATTCGCCGAACGCAGCGAAGACGGCGACTGGATCCTCACCCGCGATCTCGCCGAGGTGCCGATGTCCGCCCTGGTCGCGGCGCTCGGCTGGGGGTGGTCGTCGGAAAGCCTGGACCGCCTGCCCGGCGTATGGCGCCCGGCGCTCTCCACGGCCCTGGGCGACAGCCTCGCCGCGGAACAGACCGCCTGGGGCATGCCGGTGCGCAGCGTCGTCGAGGCGCGCGCCGGGGAGTTGGGGTAAGAACTAAAACTTTACGAAGGGACTCGGTCCCCTTCGCGCACCCCATAACTTTTGGTTTTGCGCGTAGCGCCATAGAACCGTCACGCGGCGTGACGGTTGCCTGCCGCTGCGCGGCGAAAACAAGTTGGGGGAGGCTTGGAGGGCCCAAGGCCCTCCAAGCGGGGTGCGGGGCGGCAGCCCCGCTGGTGGTCTTACTCCAGCCCCTTGCGTGGGTCGACAGCGTCCGCCGGGGTCCAGGCTTCGGCGAAGGCGGCGAGCGCGGGGTCGTTTTCCGGCAGGGCGACCATCAGGGTGACCAGCAGGTCGCCCGCGGTTTTGCCGGGCACGCCCTTGCCGCGCAGGCGCAGCACCTTGCCGCTGCTCGACCCTTTGGGTATGGAGAGGGTAACGGTGCCGTGCGGGGTGGGCACCGGCACCTTGGCGCCGAGCACCGCCTCTTTCAGCGTCACCGGCAGGTCGAGCAGGATATCGTTGCCCTGGCGGGTGAAGTGCGGGTGGTCGTTCACCTGGATTTCGATCAGCGCGTCGCCCGCCGCGCCGCCGTTTGCGCCGGGCATGCCCTGGCCCTTGAGGCGCAGGGTCTGGCCGCTTTCGGTGCCGGGCGGGATGCGCACGTCCAGGGTCTTGCCGTTGGTCAGGGCGATGCGCTTGGTGGTTCCGACCACCGCATCGACGAAACCGACCCGAAGGGTATAGGAGACATTGGCGCCGCGGGTCTGGAAGGGACGCCCGCCGCCGCCCATGTTGCCGCCGCGGAACATGTCGGAGAACGCTTCGTTGTCGCCGAAGATATCCTCGAAGGAGAAGCCGCGCGCTCCGCCGCCATAGGCCGAGTAGGCGCGGCCGTGGCGCGCGCCGGTGAAGGCGGAGGCTTTCTCGTTGCCGTCGGCGTCGATTTCGCCGCGGTCGAAACGGGCGCGTTTCTCCGCGTCGCCGAGGATTTCGTAGGCGCGGTTGATTTCTTTGAAGCGGTCCTCGGCCTTGGGGTCGTCCGGATTGCTGTCCGGATGCGCGGCGCGCGCCTTGGCGCGGAAGGCCTTCTTGATGGCCGCCGCGTCGGCGGACTTCGCGACGCCGAGAACGGTATAGGGGTCACGCGTGGACATGGACTCTCGTGGGTCTCCTTTCAGGCCGGGCATGCACAGCATAGCCTTTCAGCCGTTAATGATTTATGGAATTTCCCGGCATTGCGCCAGTGGCGGGGCTTGTCCGCATCGCGATTCCGTGGAAGACTCCCCTCCGCCGCCGGGGCGGGAGCCCGCAGGCGCGGCATATCCTGAGTTTTTGACCGTATCGGACGCATCATGACCCTCTCCCCGTGGTCGGAGCCTTTCGACCTTTTCGCCGCCTGGATGAAGGAGGCCGCCGCCAAGGAAATCAACGATCCGGAGGCGATGAACCTCGCCACCGTGGACGCGGAGGGCCGCCCTTCCTCGCGCATGGTGCTGCTCAAGGCGGTGGATGCGCGGGGTTTCGTGTTCTACACCAACCTGGAAAGCCGCAAGGGCTGCGACATCGCTGCCAACCGGCATGTGGCGCTGTGTTTCCACTGGAAGAGCCTGCGCCGCCAGGTGCGCGTCGAGGGCCCGGTGGAGCCGGTGACGGCGGAGGAGGCGGACGCCTATTTCGCCTCCCGCGCGCGCGGCAGCCAGATCGGCGCCTGGGCGTCGCAGCAGTCGCGGCCGCTGGAGGGCCGCTTTGCGCTGGAGCGCCGGGTCGCCGAGTTCACCGCGAAGTTCGGCCTGGGCAAGGTGCCGCGGCCGCCGCACTGGTCCGGCTTCCGCGTGCTGCCGCAGCGTATCGAGTTCTGGAAGGACAAGCCCTTCCGCCTGCACGACCGCAGCATCTATATGCGCGAGGGCGAGGCCTGGGCCACCGAGAAGCAGTTCCCCTGAGGGCGAGGCCATGGCCGTCTCTTCGATACCGCGCGCCCACCGCCTGATGCGCGCCGCGACCTATGCCGCGGTCGGCACCGCCTGCCTGCTGATCGTGGTCAAGGTGGCGGCGTGGATGGCCACCGGTTCGCTGTCGCTGTTGGCGAGCCTGGTGGATTCCAGCCTCGACGCCGCCGCCTCGCTGATCAACCTGATGGCGGTGCGCCATGCGCTGCAGCCCGCCGACAGCGATCACCGCTTCGGCCACGGCAAGGCGGAATCGGTGGCCGGGCTGGCGCAGGCCGCCTTCATCGGCGGCTCCGCGGTGTTTCTGGCCCTGGAGTCGGCGCAGCGCATCGTCTCGCCGGTGGCGGTGGTGCGCGAGGGCGTGGGCATCGGGGTGATGGTTTTCGCCATGGCCGCGACCGCGCTTCTGGTGACCTTCCAGCGCTATGTGGTGCGCGAGACGCAGTCGCTGGCCATCGGTGCGGATTCCGCCCACTACACCGGCGACATCCTGGTCAACGGCAGCGTCATCGTCTCCTTTTTGCTCAACCGCCTGTTCGGTTGGGGCTGGGCCGACGGCGTGTTCGCCGTCGGCATTGCCGCCTACCTCGCGCGCAACGCCTGGGGAATCGGCGTGACTGCCTTCAACCAGCTGATGGACAAGGAAATGCCGGAGGAGGAGCGCGCCCGCATCATCGCCATCGCGCTGGCGGAGAGCGGGGCGCTGGCGCTGCACGACCTGCGCACCCGGGTTTCCGGCCCCAACGCCTTCATCCAGATGCACCTCGAGGTGGACGGCGGCATGCGCCTGGTGGATGCGCACGACATTGCGCAGCGCGTCGAGGATTCGCTCGCCGCCGCCTTCGACGGCGCCGAGGTGATCGTCCATCTCGACCCGATCGGCATCGTCGAGCCCGACGGCTCCACCGCGCGGGAACGCGTGGTTTCCGGCGAGGCCGCCCCGCCCGCCGCCGACACCCCCTGAAAAATCGCAGTATCGCTTTGTTTCGCCGCATGAATTTTTCTCGCGGCGGCATTATCTATTAGATACGATTACGAGAGGTAACGGGGGAGGACGACCGGCTGCGGCCGGGACGGCCCCATTCGGTTGGGAGGATCATCCATGACCATCAAAGACATCCTAGTCCATCTGGACACCGGCGCCGCATGCGGGGAGCGCGTCGAGGTGGCGCTGCGGCTCGCCGCGAAATACGAAGCGCGCCTGATCGGTCTGTTCGTGCGATCCCTGCCGTACGTGCCCCACTTCGTCGCCGCGCAGATCGGCCCGGACATCTATGAGACCCAGAAGCGCGTCGCCGAGCGTGAGGAAATGGCGGTGCGCAAGGACTTCCTCGACCGTTGCGCCAAGGCCGGGCAGACCGGCGAGTGGCGCTGCGACGAGGGCGACATGATCGAGACGGTGTGCCTGCACTCCAAGTACGTGGACCTGGTGATCATCGGCCAGTTCAACCCCGACGAGGACCATCGCGAGGGCGAAATGGCGATGGCCGACAACGTGGTGATGGACGCCGGGCGGCCGGTGCTGGTGGTGCCTTATGCCGGCACCTTCCCCACCATCGGCGACAAGGTGATGGTGGCGTGGAACGCCAGCCGCGAGTCGGTGCGCGCGGTGCACGATGCGCTGCCCTTCCTCAAGATCGCCAAGTCGGTGGAGGTGGTCGCCGCCAACCCGCAGGACGCCGAGGGCGTGCACGGCGACATTCCCTGCGCCGCGATCTGCGCCCATCTCTCCCGCCACGGCGTCGCCGCGGTGGCGAAGACGGTCTATGCCGACGACATGAACGTCGGCGCGATCCTGCTGTCGCGCGCGGCGGACGACAGCATCGACCTGCTGGTCACCGGCGCCTACGGGCGTTCGCGCCTGCGCGAGCTGATCTTGGGCGGCGTGACGCGGCACCTTCTCGGCAACATGACGGTGCCGGTGCTGATGTCGCACTGAACGCGCGGCGCGACTCGATTTGCGTGGGCGGACCGGGCGACCGGCCCGCCCTTTTTCGCGTTTTCGTTGCGAAAATTTCCTGAAAAAACCTGTAAAAATAATGCGGAGACCCCATATCGATAACTAGGGATAGGGGTCTCCAATTCCCGTCCCGCCGGGACCGTCGGAGTGGGCCCGGCCGGCGCGGAAAGCGCCAATTCCGCCGGAGCGACGGAAACAACGCGAACGGAGGATGCAACATGAAGATAGGCATTTTCGGTGCGGGTGCGGTCGGTGGGTTCCTGGGGGCGAAGCTTGCTGCGGCCGGCCAGGATGTGCACTTCATCGCCCGCGACAACCAGATGAAGGCGATGCGCCTGAACGGCCTGACCGTGAAGAGCGAAGCCTTCGGCAACACCTACATCGCGCATCCGCAGGTGACCGACGACCCCGAAGAGGTCGGCGCCTGCGACGTCGTGTTCTTCACCGTGAAACTCTACGACAGCGACGAAGCGATCAAGATCATGGAGCCGATGGTCGGCGCGGGGACGGTCATCGTTCCCTTCCAGAACGGTCTGACCGCGGCCGAGCCGTTGATGAAGGCCTTCGGGCCGGAGATGGTGCTCGGCGGCGTCGCCTACACCATGGCCTACATCGAGACCCCCGGCATCATCCAGCAGATCGGCCGCTGGGGCCGCTTCGTCGTTGGCCGCTTCGCGCCGGGCGCGACCGCCCAGGGCGAGATGATTATGGACAAGGCGCCGCAGCTGCGCGCCGAGACGATCCGCGAGATGCTGACCGAGGCGGGACTCGAAGCCTCGGTGAGCGACGATATCCGCACGGAAATCTGGAAGAAGTTCGCCTATCTTGCACCGCTCTCCGGCATGGCCGCGCTGTTGCGCCTGCCGCTCGGCGAGATTCTGGCGGACCCGGATACCCGGGCGATGCTCGAAGCCGCGATCATGGAGGTGATCCACGTCTCCACCACCAAGGGCCTGAAGCTGGAGGCGCCGCTCAAGGACACCATCATGAAGATGTTCGAGACCATGCCGCCGGAGATGGGCACCTCGATGCTCACCGACATGCTGCAGGGCAAGCGGCTGGAGGTTCCGTGGCTGTCCGGCACGGTGAGCCGGTTCGGCCACGAGGGGAACGTGCCGACGCCGATGCACGACGCGATCTATACCGCGTTGAAACTGTGGTCGTAGGCACGTGCGGGCGCGGCCGAACCGCGCACCACCCAAGGAAAAAGGCCCCCGGTTTCCGGGGGCCTTTTTTGCCGTTCAGACCGCGACCTCGGAGCCGCGCCCGCCATGGCGCAGCGACCATTCCACCGGATCGTGGAGGAAGGCGCGCACCTCCTGGATCGCCTCGCGGGAGAAGTAGCCGCCGTCTTCCGCCGCTTCCAGCACGTCCCACCAGGTGGCGAGGTAGTGCAGGGTCACGCCGCTCTCCTCGAGGAGCTTGAGCGCGCCGGGGAAGACGCCGTAGAAGAACACCACCAGGGCATGCGCGCACTGCAGGTCGGCGGCGCGCAGGGCGTTGACGAAGTTGATCTTGCTCGCGCCGTCGGTGGCCAGGTCCTCGACCAGGAGAACGCGCTGGCCGGGGCGCGGATCGCCCTCGATCTGCGCGTTGCGGCCGAAGCCCTTGGCCTTCTTGCGGACGTAGAGCATCGGCAGCTCCAGGCTGTCGGCCAGCCAGGCGCCGTAGGGGATGCCCGCGGTCTCGCCGCCCGCCACCGCATCGAGGGATTCGAAGCCGATCTTCCGCACGATCGTCTGGCGCGCATGCTCGATGATCTCCTTGCGGGCGCGCGGGAAGGAAATCACCTTGCGGCAGTCGATGTAGACCGGGCTCACCCAGCCGGAGGTCAGGGTGTAGGGGTCCTCGGGACGGAAGTTGACGGCGCCGATCTCCATCAGGATGCGCGCGACGGTCTGTCCGGTCCGGCGTTGGTCGGAGGTGCGGGAAGCGGTGGACATCTGTCCTCTCTCATTGCGGTCGGGTGGGTGCTTGCCTTTTATGACGAAGCCGCCTCCGTGACAATACGTTTGCCGACGCGGGGCTTTTTTTTGCCGCCGAAACCGGCTATCGCTGACGCAAGACCGCCGTGCCGCGCGGCGGAAGAAAGGGGTGGAATACGTGGACGAAATTTGGGCGCTGCTCGACGACCGAGCCGGAAACACCGCGCAGACTCTCGGCGTCGCCGAGGCGCTGGGTCAGCCCTTCGCCGAAAAGCGCATCGCCTACACCGCGCTCGCGCGCCTGCCCAACCTGATGCGCGGCAAGGGACTCGCCGGCGTGGCGGAGCGCGAGGGCCTGCATGCGCCGTGGCCGCACCTGGTGATCGCCTCCGGTCGCCGCCTCGCCCCGGTGGCGCGCTGGATCAAGGCGCAGTCCGGGGCGAAGGGCCGCGCCTGCGCGCTGTGCCAGGTGATGGACCCCGGCTGGCCGGGACGTAGCGCCTTCGACCTCATCGCCGTGCCGACCCACGACCTGCACGCCCCGGCCGGGGGCAACATCCTGCGCATTCCCGGCGCGCCGCACCGCGTCACCGCGTCGCGCCTCGCCGCGGCGCGCGCCGCCTGGACGCAGCGCATCGTGCCGATCCCCGCGCCGCGCATCGCGGTGCTCGTCGGCGGCGCCACCAAGGCCCTGCCGTTCACCGCAGGCCGCGCCGCGGCGCTGGGGCGCGCCGTCGCCGCCCTGGCGGAGGGCATGGGCGGGCGGGTGATGCTCACCACCTCGCGCCGCACCGGCCGCGAGGCGGAAGACGCGCTGATCGCCGAACTGCCGCAGAACGCCTGGACCTACCGCTGGGGCGACTCCGGCGAGAACCCGTATTTCGGCCTCCTCGCCTGGGCCGACGTGGTGGTCGTCACCGGCGATTCCATGTCCATGGTGTCGGAAGCCTGCGGCACCGAAGTCCCGGTCCTCATCGATGCGCCGGAAGCCGAAACCTCGGCCAAGCACGCCCGCCTGCACGCCGACCTCATCGCCCGCAACCGCGCCCTGCCGCTCGCGGTCGCAACCCCGCAGGCCCTCGCCCAGCTTTCCTGCCGCCCGCTCAACGCCGCGGTGGACGTGGCCGCCGCGATCCGGGCACGGAATCTGGTGTAGGGAAAACCAAAACTTCGCGGAGGGTCTCGGACCCTCCGCACCTCCCATAAGTTTTCCGCCGCGTAGCGGCTATCAACCGTCACGCCGCGTGATGGTTCTGTCGCGCTTCGCGCAAAAACCAAGTTATGGGGAGCGCGAGGGGACCGAGTCCCCTCGCAAAGTTTTACCCGCTCATACCGCGCGGGAGTGGCGTTGTTCGCCCGCCACCAGGTAGCGGTCGAAGGCGGCGCAGGCGGAGCGGACGAACGGGCGGCCTGCCTCGGTCATCGCCACGATGTCGCCGCTGCGGGTGAGCAGGCCGTCGCTTTCCATTTCCGTGAGCCGCGGATAGTCGGCGCGCAGGTCGCTGATGTCCACGCCGTGCAGCGCCGCGGTGGCCGCCACGTCGACGCGGAGGTCGCACATCAGGCGTTCGATGATGGCGCGCCGCGCCTTGTCCTCCACCGAGACCGCGATGCCGCGCCGCGTGGCGTACTGTCCTGCGGCGATGGACTCCTTGTAGGCGGCGATGTCTCCGTCGTTGACCGCGTATCCCTGCGGCAGCTCGCTGATGCCGGAGGCGCCGATGCCGATCAGCGCGGTGGCGGTATCGCTGGTGTAGCCCTGGAAGTTGCGGTTGAGGGTGCCCGCCGCCAGCGCCAGCGCCAGGTCGTCTTCGGGCCTGGCGTAGTGGTCGAAGCCGATTTCCACATAGCCCGCGGCCAGCAGCAGCTCGCGCGCCAGCATCGCCTGGTCCCAGCGTTCCGGGGCGTCGGGCAGGGTATCCTCGGCGATGAGGTTCTGGTGCTTGCGCATCCACGGCACGTGGGCATAGCCGAACACCGCCAGGCGGTCCGGCGCGAGGGTGAGGATGCGGCCGATGGTGTCGCGCACGTTGTCTTGCGTCTGGTAGGGCAGGCCGTACATCAGGTCGACGTTGATGTGGTCGATGCCGACGGCGCGCAGCGCGGTGATGGTTTTTTCCACCACCGAGAACGGCTGGATGCGGTGGATCGCCTTCTGCACCTTCGGGGTGAGGTCCTGCACCCCCACCGAGGCGCGGGTAACCCCGGCCTTGGCCATGGCGGCGACCAGTTCGGGGCGGGTGGTGCGCGGGTCGAGCTCGATGGCGATGGCGGCATCGTCGCGGTAGGTGAAGGCGCTGCGCAGGTCCGCCATCAGCCCGGCGAAGTCCTCCGCGGCGAGGATCGAGGGGCTGCCGCCGCCGAAGTGCAGGTGGCGCACCGGCTGCGGCGCGCGGTCCCCGGCGCCGAGGCGCTCGCCGATCAGGCGGATTTCCCGCTTCAGGGTGTCGAGGTAGGAGGCGACGGGCGTATAGGTGGTGGTGCCGCGGGTATGGCAGCCGCAGAACCAGCACAGCACCTCGCAATAGGGCACGTGCAGATAGAGCGACAGCTCCTGCGCGGGCGAAAGCGCGTCGAGCCAGCCGCCGAACACCTCGGGGCTGACCCCGGCATGGAAGTGCGGGGCGGTGGGATAGGACGTATAGCGCGGAATGCGCGCATCGTACTTGGCAATCAACTCGGTCGGCATGGAGGCTCCCTGTTCCTGCTGAAAGCTAGGCTTGCGGCGAGGGGGTTGCAAGGGGCGGCGTACCTGCGCACACTTCCTTTTCCGTAACGCATTCCGTCTGTAAGGATTTGCCAGATGCCGAGGTTTTCCGCAAACCTGTCGTTTCTTTTTCAGGAATGGTCGCCGGAAGGGCGCTTTTCCGCCGCGCGCGAGGCCGGGTTCAAGGGGGTGGAGGTGCCGTTCCCCTACGACATCGGCCTCGGCAAGCTCGGCGACCTTCTGGCGATGAACGGCTTGCAGCTTGCGGCGTTCAACGCCCCGGCGGGCGACTGGGAAGCGGGGGAGCGCGGCCTCGCCGCGCTGCCGGGCCGCGAGGAGGAATTCTTCGACGGTCTGGAGCGCGCCTTCGACCTGGCGGACTTCGTGGACGCCAAGCGCGTCCACGTGATGGCCGGGCTGATCCCCGAGGCGGCGGATTTCGACGAGGTCTACGACACCTACGTGGACAACCTCACCCAGGCGGCCAAGGAGGCGCGCAAGCGCGGCCTCACCGTGATGATCGAGCCGATTTCGCGCGTCTCCATCCCCGGCTACATGCTGGAGACGCCGGACCAGGCGCTGGCGGTGATCGCCGACGTGGACGACCGCGGCCTCGGCCTGATGTTCGACGTGTTCCACGCGCAGATGGCGCAGGGCCGCCTCGGCGAGACCATCGAGACGGCGATGGGCAGCCTCGCGCACGTGCAGATCGCAGGCGTGCCGGAGCGCGCCGAACCGGACGCGGGCGAGGTCAACTATCCCTATCTCTTCGACCTGCTGGACGCCCACGGCTATTCCGGCTGGGTGGGGCTGGAATACCGGCCGCGGCTGGGCACGCTTGCCGGGCTGCGCTGGGCGCGGCCCTGGGGGATCGTGCCGGAGGCGCCTGCGGCGTCCGGCAAGGGCAAATCCCGCCCTTGACGAGGCGGGCGAAGGGCGGTATCAACAGCGCCCCGTGTGGCGAGTGTAGCTCAGTTGGTTAGAGCGCCAGTTTGTGGTACTGGATGTCGTCGGTTCGATTCCGATCACTCGCCCCATTTCCCCCTTTTTTCATGCCGTCCGCCCACCGTCACCGCACCGCGGCGGTCACGGTTGCGCCGCTGCTGCCGGCGGTGGCTTCTTCGCTGAAGGAGGGCAGGTCGGGCGGCGTCGCCACCGGCTCGGCCGCCGGGGCTTCGGGCTCTTTCGGCATGTCGCGCAGGCGCAGGCGCGCGGTGCGGGCCTCCAGCGCGTCGATGCGTTCGGCGAGTTGCGAAAGCGTCATCGAGATTTCGGCGCGCTCCGCGGTGGCTGCGGCCTCGCGCTGCAACGCCTCGGCGGCGAGGGCGGCGTGCAACGCCTCGGTGCGGCGGGCGAGGTCTTCGAGCATCGCGGTCCGGCTGCGCTCCACCTCGGCCATCAGGTCGCCGCGCGCCCACTTGGTCTGCTTGATCATCTCCGCCTCGACGCGCTTGATCCCGTCGTCGAGATCCTTGCGCATCTCGACCTTGAGCTCATAGGCGCTGCGCGCCAGCGACGACATGTAGGAGACCAGCGCGATCCCCAGGATGATGGCGGTCCCGATGACCAGGGCGATGCCCAGAATGGCGGCGAAACTCATGCAGGGCGCTCCTCCGGGCGGGGCCTGGGCATGGGCGTCACAGCCCCAGGCGGACGATTTCGATTTTCGGGCAGCGGTCCATGATCACGGCGAGGCCCGCGGCGCGGCCGCGTTCCGCCGCTTCCTCGTTGACCACGCCGAGCTGCATCCAGGCGACCTTGGCGCCGATGGCTGCGGCGGCGTCCACCAGGGGGCCGGCGTCGGCGCTGTTGCGGAAGATGTCCACCATGTCCACCGGCTCGCCGAGTTCGGAGAGCGAGGGGCGTACGGTTTCGCCCAGCAGGGTCTGCCCGGCGAGCCCCGGATTGACCGGGATCACCCGGTAGCCGTGCGCCTGCAGGAATTCCATCACCTCATAGCTCGGTCGGTGCGGATTGGCGGAAGCGCCGACCAGGGCGATGGTGCGCACCGTGGTCAGGATGTCACGGATGGCGTCGTCGGTCGGAACGGGCGTGGCGGACATGATCGGACCTCCGGAGATGCGATGATGCCGCCATCATGCCCTTCCCGCCGCCGCGGTTCAACGGCGGCGTCAGTCCTTGCCGAGACGCACCCCCGCGCCCGCGACGACGTTGGCCCCGGCATAGGTCGGCGTGACCGAGCCCTTGCCGAGCACGATCGGCTGGTCGTCGATCTCGCGCCGCAGGTGGGAGGCGGACACCCCGCCCTCGCTCAACGCCTGGATAATCTTGAGGGCGTGCTTGATGATGTCGGTGCGGGCCTTGCGCCGCGAGGCGAGCAGGCCGTTGCCCGCGATCGGCTGGCGTCCGCGCCGGGTGGAGAGGATGTGCAGGCGGTGCCATTCGCGGATCGGCGCGCCCAGTTCGTCCGCCATCAGGAGCCCGGCACCGTCGCCGGAGAACGCCACGCCGAGATCGAAGCCGCCGCCGGTCACCGCCGCGCCGAGGTCGCGCAACGCGCTTTCGGTGTCGCGCGTGGCCAGCGTGGGGTCGCTGCCCTGGTTGATCACCACATGGCGGCCGGGCAGCATCGCGGCGAGGCTGGTGACGATGTCGGCGGCGGCGCCGTTGCCCGCATCCCACAGCACCGCCGGGCCTTCGCCCGCCGGGCGGCTGCCGTGCATCAGCCAGCGCAGATAGCCGTTTTCCAGGTCCACTTCGCTGAGGCGGCCGGTGCCCGCCGCCGCCTCGAACCCGGCGACGCGGCTCGCCTCGAAGGCTTCCTTCAGTTCGAAGCTGGCGAGCGGCCTCTGGCCGAGAACCAGGCGGAAGCCGACGGTCCCTTCCTCCGCCTCGGCGGAGGTCACCATCAGGGCGTGCGGAATGCCGAGGCTGCGGCAGGCGTAGGTGAGCATCGGGTACGGCGCGCAGCCGAGAAACACCACGTCGCAGTCCGCCCCTTGCAGGCCGCCGACGGCGAGCTGCACATGGGTGCGGTTGATCTCGCGGCGGTCGGAGGCGACGACGATGCGGCGGTCCGGCCCTGCGGCGATGGAAAGCCCGATGGAAAGGCCGAAGCGATAGATATCCCGCGCGGAGAAATCCTCGCCGAAGAATCCGTAGATGTGGTGGTCCTGGCGAATCGCGATTTTTCCGCTCATTTTTCTTACTCCGCAACCGGGGAAACTGATCTCGACAGGGAGGAAGCACGCCTTATGCCAAGCCCGAACTTCTATATAAGGCATTGATTATAAAGGATGAGCGTCTGAGCGGCAGGGCGCGGAGGGGCAAAGCGATTTGCGAAATGCAAAATCGTGGCGCGGCGTTTTGCAGATTGGTAACGCTTTCACGGATTCAGCGAAAACCAGTTAATATATTGATATTTAAGAAATATAATGGTGGTATTTAGATACCACATATCAACCATATGAAAACAATGGAAAAATAGTGATTGACGGCGTTCTGTTCTGTGGCATACTCCGCGGCCTCGACGGCCCGGGGCATGGTGTTCCGGACGGCGATTCATGGATTCAGAACCAGACGGATGGTGTGATGAAGACCTATTCCGCCAAGCCTTCCGAAGTCGAGCGCAAGTGGCTGCTGATCGACGCCGAGGACGTGGTCCTCGGCCGTCTGGCGGTCATTATCGCGAACCTTCTGCGGGGCAAGCACAAGCCGACCTACACGCCGCACATCGACTGCGGCGACAACGTCATCGTGATCAACGCCGAGAAGGTGAAGCTGACCGGGCGCAAGCTGACCGACAAGCGCTTCTTCTGGCACACCGGGTATCCGGGCGGCATCAAGGACCGCACCATGGGTGAGATCCTCGACGGCAAGCACCCCGAGCGCGTCATCGAAAAGGCGGTGCAGCGCATGGTGCCGAAGGGGCCGATGGGCCGCGCCCAGCTCAAGAAGCTGCGGGTCTACCCCGGTCCGGCGCATCCGCACGAGGCGCAGCAGCCGGTGATCTTCGACGTCGCCGCGTTGAACCCGAAGAACAAGAGGAGCGTGTAACTCCATGGCCGATGATCTCAAGTCCCTCGAGGCGCTGAAGCCCGCCGAAGCGGAGGCTCCGGCCAAGGCCGAGCCGAAGCGCGACGCTCTGGGCCGTTCCTACGCCACCGGCAAGCGCAAGGATGCGGTCGCCCGCGTCTGGGTGAAGGCCGGGTCCGGCAAGATCACCGTCAACGGCCGCGACATTCTGGAGTACTTCCAGCGTCCGGTGCTGCGCATGGTGATCAACCAGCCGTTCGTCGTGACCAACCGCGAGCGCCAGT
>JBFWJB010000016.1:0-18538 GCA_050253435.1 Rhodospirillaceae bacterium | reverse complement strand
CGCCGCGGCGGCGGCGTTGCGGCAGGCGGTGGAGTAGGTCGAGCGTGGCAAGGCGATCGCGGCGATGGGAGGATTCTTGCAGCGGCAGGCGCAGCCCGCCCGCGTCGTCGACCTGTGCGGGCGGTTTTTGCCGTTCGCCTTCGCGCTGACCGTGATCTGCCTCGCCGCCGGGCTGGTTTCCGCCCTTGCGCTGTCGCCGCCCGACTATCAGCAGGGCGAGAGCGTGCGCATCATGTACGTGCACGTGCCCGCCGCGTGGATGGGCCTTTTCGTCTATGCGTTCATCGCTGCCCTGGGCGGCGTCGGTCTCGTCGGCGGGCATCCGCTCGCCTTCCACGCCGCGCGCGCCGCCGCGCCCTTGGGCGCGGGTTTCACCGCGGTGTGCTTGGTCTCCGGCTCGCTGTGGGGCAAGCCGATGTGGGGCGCGTGGTGGGTGTGGGATGCGCGCCTCACCTCGATGCTGCTGCTGCTCTTCCTCTATTTCGGCCATGCGGCGCTGGTGCACGCCTTCGACGACCCGCGCCGCGGCGACAAGGCGGCGGCGGTGCTCGCCCTGGTCGGGTGCGTCAACCTGCCGGTGATCAAGTTTTCCGTGGACTGGTGGAACACCCTGCACCAGCCCGCCAGCGTGTTCAAGATGGGCGGGCCGGCGATCGACCCCTCGATGCTGCTGCCCCTGCTGCTGATGCTCGGGGCGATGAAGGCGCTGTTCTTCACCCTGTGGCTGCTGCGGCTGCGCACCTCGGTGGTGGCGGCGCGGCTGCGCGCCGCGGCGGCGCGGGCGCGGGGAGTGATGTGGCGATGAGCTTTTCCTCCCCCTATACCGTCTATGTTCTCGCCTCCTACGGGGCGGCGCTGCTCATCCTCGGCGGGCTCGGCCTGCACGCATGGCGCGACTGGCGGCGGGTGAAGACGGCGTGGGAACGCCTGCCCGGCCGCCGGGAGGCGCCATGACGCGCAAGAAGCTGCGGCTTATCCTGATCGGCGGCGGCATGGCGGTGCTGGCGGTGGCCGTGGCGCTGGTGCTGTCTGCGCTCGGCGATGCGCTCACCTTCTTCTACGGCCCGGCGGATCTGCTCGCCCGCGCCGACGCGGCGGACCGCCGGGTGCGCCTGGGCGGCCTGGTCGAGCCGGGCAGCCTGGTGCGCGACGGCGCGACCGCGCGCTTCGTCGTCACCGACGGCAAGGCGGAGATGCCGGTCTCCTTCACCGGGGTTCTGCCCGATCTCTTCCGCGAGGGGCAGGGCGTGGTGGCGGAAGGCCGCCTGACGCCCGCGGGCTTCGTCGCCGAGACGGTGCTCGCCAAGCACGACGAGAAGTACATGCCGCGCGAGGTCGCCGAGGTGCTGAAGAAGAACGGCGAGTGGCGGACCGCGCAATGATCGCCGAGGCCGGGCACTTCGCGCTGATTCTCGCCGCCGTTCTCGCCCTGGTGCAGGCTGCCGCGCCGGGCCTCGCCGCCCTCTTCCGCCGCCCCGGCGTCGCCGGACTCACCGGGGTTGCCGCCGCGGGTCAGGCGCTGGCGATGGCGGTGGCGATGGCGGCGTTGATCCACGCCTTCGCGGTGTCCGACTTCTCGGTGCGCGTGGTGTTCGAAAACTCCCACACCGCCAAGCCGATGCTCTACAAGGTCGCCGCCGCCTGGGGCCACCACGAGGGTTCGCTGCTGCTGTGGGCGGCGTTGCTCTCCGCCTTCGGCGGTTTCACCGCGCTGTGGAATCAGGGACTGCCCGGTTCCATGCGCCTGCGCGTGCTGGCGGTGCAGGGGCTGGTCTCTTGCGGCGTGCTCGCCTTTCTCGAACTCACCTCCAACCCGTTCGACCGCCTTTCCCCCGCGCCGTTCGAGGGCCGCGGCCTCAACCCGTTGCTGCAGGACCCCGGCCTCGCGGTGCATCCGCCGCTCCTCTACGTCGGCACCGTCGGGGTGTCGGTGGCCTTCGCCTTCGCCGTCGCGGCGCTGTGGAGCGGCCGCATCGGACCGGGCTGGGCGCGGGCGGTGCGCGCCTGGACCCTGATCGCCTGGATCTTCCTCACCGCGGGCATCGCGCTCGGCTCCGCCTGGGCCTATGCGGAACTCGGCTGGGGCGGCTGGTGGTTCTGGGACCCGGTGGAGAACTCCGCCCTGATGCCGTGGCTCACCGCCACCGCCCTGTTGCACGCGGTGCGCGGCGTGGAGCGGCGCGGCGGCGCCGAGGGCTGGGTGGTGCTGCTCGCCATCCTCGGCTTCGGCTTCAGTCTGTTGGGGATGTTCCTGGTGCGCTCCGGCGTGCTCACCTCGGTGCACGCCTTCGCCGCCGACCCGCTGCGCGGGGTGTTCATCCTGATGCTCTTCGGGCTGATCGAGGGCGGCGCGCTCGCCCTCTTCGCGGTGCGCGGCCATCGCCTGTCCGGGCGCATCGCGTTTGCGCCGTTCTCCCGCGACGGCGCGCTCTTGCTCAACACCGTGCTCCTCATCGTCGCCACCGGGGTGGTGCTGTTCGGCACCGTCTATCCGCTGCTCGCCGAGGTACTGGGCATCGGGCGCATTTCCGTCGGCGCGCCGTTCTTCGACGCCACGGTGCTGCCGCTGCTCTCCCCGCTGATCGCGCTGATGGCGATCGGCCCGCTGATGCGGCCGGGGCGGGACAACCCGCGCCGCCTGCTGCGGCCTGCGGCGATCGTCGGCGGCGTCGGGCTGCTCGCCGCCGCGGCGTCGGCGGCCTGGGGCGGCTGGGCTGCGGCTGGGTTCGGTCTCGCCGCGGCGGTGGCGGCGGGCACCGCCCTGCTGCTGTGGCGGTCGCGGCGCTCGCTGACGCGGCGCGGCCTCGGCATGGCGGTGGCGCACCTGGGCGTCGCCGTGGCGATCGCCGGGATGACCGGCGGCAGCCAGTTGGCCTCCGAGGCGATCGCACGGCTGCCGGTGGGCGGCAGTCTTTCCCTCGGCGGCAAGAGCTTCACCCTGGCGGACGTGCGCGCCGTGCCCGGCCCCAACTACATTGCCACGCGGGCGCGTGTCGAGGGGCCCGGCGGCCTGGTGCTGACGCCGGAGACGCGGCGTTACGAGAACCCACCGCAGACCACCACCGAGGCGGCGATCGTCTCGACGCCGTTCGGCGACACCTACGCGGTGATCGGCGAGGGCGGACCCGGCGGCGCGGTGCTGCGGATGTTCGAAAAGCCGCTGCTGCCCTGGTTGTGGGCGTCCTCGGTGCTGATGTGCATGGGGGGCGGCCTGGCGCTGTTGGCGCGGCTGCCGCGCCTGCGTAGGAGGGAACGATGACTCGCAACGCCTGGATGCCGCTGTTCGTCTTCGTCATTCTGCTCGGCATCGCCGGGGCGCGCCTGGGGCAGCCGGAGCCGCCGCTGCCTTCGGCGCTGGAGGGCAAGCCGCTGCCCGCGTTCTCCCTGCCGCTGCTCACGGGGGAGGGAGTGCTCACCCCGGAGACCCTGAAGGGCCGTCCGGCGATTCTCAACGTCTTCGGCTCGTGGTGCGTCGCCTGCGTCGCCGAGCACCCGATCTGGACCGAGGTGGGCAAGCGGGTGGACGTCTACGGCGTCGCCTGGCTGGACGAACCGGCAAAGACCAAGGCCTGGCTCGCCGAGCGCGGCAACCCGTACAAAGCCGTGGGCGTGGACAAGGAAAGCCGTTTCGCGCTCGATATGGGGGTGGCGGGCGCGCCGGAAAGCTATTTGGTCTCTCCCGCCGGGCGCATCGTCGCGAAAGTGCCCGGCCCGGTGACCGAGGCGGTGTGGCGGGAGACCCTGCTGCCCGCGTTGGAGGCGATGAAATGATGCGCCGTCTGCTGCTCGCGGCGGTTTTCGGCTTCCTGAGCCTCGCCCCGGCGTTCGCCTTCGAGCCGGAGGAAAGGCTGCCCGACCCGGTGCTGGAAACCCGCGCCCGCGCCCTGTCGAAGGAATTGCGCTGCGTCGTCTGCCAGAACCAGTCGATCGACGAATCCGACGCGGAGCTGGCGCGCGCGATGCGCCGCCTGGTGCGCGAGCGTCTTGCTTCCGGGGACAGCGACGCCGAGGTGCTGGCCGCCTTGCAGGCGCGCTATGGCGATTTTATCCGCCTGCTGCCGCCCTTGACCGTGGGCACCGTGCTGCTGTGGGCGGCGCCGGTGGTTCTGCTGCTCGGCGGGCTCGCCGCGTGGCGCGGCGCCTTCCGCCGCCCCGGTGCGGCGGCGGCGGAAACCCCGGCGGAGGATGCGGCGGCGCTGCCGCGCCCCGGCGCGCCGGTGCTGCTGGCCGCGGGCGCGATGGTGCTGATCGCCGCCGGGGCGGCCTATGCGGCGCTCGGGCGGCCCGGCCTGGCGGACCAGCCCTACCGCCCGCGCCTTGCCGAACGGCTCGGGGTTTCCGAGTCCTCGATCGCCGAGATGGAAGGCATGGCCGAACGCCTGGAGGCGCACATCGCCAAGACGCCGGGCGACGGCCGCGCCTGGGCGATGCTGGGCCGCGCCGAACGCTACCTCGACCGTCACGCCGAGGCGGCGGCGGCGCTCTCCCGCGCCGCGGCGCTGGGCGAGACCGGCGCGGACACCCTGGGCGACCTGGCGGAGAGCCTGATCCTGCGCGACAACGCGCTCAACTCCGAGGCGCTGCGCCTGTTTGGCGCGATCCGCGCCGCCGATGCGGCGGACCCGCGCGCCGCGTGGTTCCTCGGCGCGGCGGCGGCGGAAGCCGGGGATTATCCGCGCGCCGCGGCGATCTGGCGCGACGCCGCGGCGCGCCAGCCCGCGGGCTCGGCGTGGCGGCGGCGGCTGGAAAACCAGGCGGCGCGACTGCCTGCCCCTTGACGTTTCGCCGCACCCACCCTTCTTAAGCGGGTAGGGTTCCTGCATGGAGAACGGCATCATGGCCTTGGGCAACACCACCGAAACTTACGGCTCCGCCGCGCGCGGCGTGCATTGGCTTACCGTCGCGCTGATCGTCGCGGCGTTCGGCCTCGCCTGGACGATGACCGACATGGCGAACTCGCCGGACAAGTTCCGCCTCTACGGCCTGCACAAGTCGATCGGCGCGACGGTGCTGGCGTTCGGCCTTTTCCGCATCGTCTGGACGGTGGTTCAGCCTTCGCCGCGGGTGCTGGGCAATCCGCCGCGCTGGCAGGAAATCTCCGCCAAGGCGGTGCACGGCCTCTTGCTGCTGTGGCTGGTCGCCATGCCGCTTTCCGGCTGGGTGATGTCGTCCGCCGGGGGGCACCCGGTGTCGGTGTTCGGGCTGTTCACCCTGCCCGGTCTCGTCGGGCCGGACCGCGCCTTCGCCGGAACGGTGCGCGAGGTGCATGAAACCCTCGCCAGTCTCGGCCTCATTCTCATTGCGGCGCACGTCGGCGCGGCCCTGTGGCACCACGCCGTGGTCAAGGACGGCACGCTCCGGCGCATGCTGCCCGCCTTTGCCGGCGGCTGCGACTGCACCGAGGCCGCCTGCGCCGACGAGGACTGCGGCTGCGAAGGCAAGGGTAAGGGGCCGAAGCCCGGCGGCTGCGGCTGCGGCAAGCACTGAAAAAAGCCCGGAATCGTACAAGATCGGCCTCCCTGCGGCGCGTAGTCTGACGCGAGTCAGCAAGGAGGCCGACGATGTTTCAGCAAACCCCGTTCTCGATTTCCCGTATCGTCCTCGCCGCGGCGGAGCGCCCCCCCGAGGCGGCGGCGTGGACGCCGCACCCGAAGTTTTCCGGCGTATCCCTGCGCACCCTGGTGGCGGGTGCGGACACCGGCGGCGCCTACAGCCAGCACGCGGTGCGCATCGACCCCGGCTGCGCCATCGGCGAGCACGTGCATGCCGGGCAGTGGGAATCCCACCTCGTGCTCGCGGGCGAGGGCGCGGCGGAGATCGCCGGGCGGCGGGCCGCCTATGCGCCCGGCGTGCTCGGCGTGATGCCCGCCGACACCCCCCACAGCGTTGGCGCAGGGGCGGAAACCCTCTATATTCTGGCGACCTTCGTCCCCGCCATGGGGTGACTGCGTTATCCGGGGAGCCTGGACGTGTCCGGACGCGCCCGCCATGCCGTGAACCTGATCCGCCTGCCTCTCGGCTGTGCGCTGTGCGCCGCCGGGCAGCGGGCGGCGGCGCGCCATGCCCACCGCGCGCACGTGCTTACCGCCGCCCTGGACGGGCCGCGGCGCTTCGTCTTTGCGGGCGGCCGCTCGGTCGATCTTTCCCCCGGCGCGGTGCTGGCGATTCCGGCGGAGACGGTGCATGCGGTGCGCCTGTTGCCGCCGGGCGGGCGCGCGGTTTCCCTGAGCGTGCCGGCGCCGCTGCTGCCCGCTCTGGCGGGCGTCTGCCTGCTGGATGCGCCGCATCTCGCCGCCGCCATCGCCGGGCTGGCGCACGCGCCGCAATCCCTGCCTGCGGTTCTGGAGGACGCGGCGGCGGCGTTGGCGGGAGCCGCGCCGCTGCTGCGCGGCGGTTCCGCCCTGCCGCCGACGGCGCGCCGCGGGCTGGCGCGGGTGCGCCGCGCCGGAAGCCTGCTGGCCGCCGGGGAACCGTTGGCCGGCGCGGCGGCGGAGGCCGGGTTCTACGACCAGAGCCACATGACCCGGCAGTTCCTCCGCCTGTTCGGCATGACTCCGGGGGAATACCGCGCCGGAAACGCCGCCGCAAAAACCGGCGGCTGCCGGTCGGACTCCGCGCATTGTCGCGAACGCGACATCCTCTGATTTTTACAACACACTGAAAATACACGGAAAACCCCGTGGCATGAGCCTTGCTGTGTAGGCGGCGTATATAACGCGACACCCGTTATGTCGCTCAACGCCATAACGCCGCCGGAGCCACGCCATGCCGCGCACCCGCTTGACCCCGCAATTCACCATCGAGGACGAAGGCGTCAGCCGCGTCGGCGCGGACCGCATCGCGTTGCTGGAGGCGATCCGCGACCACGGGTCGATCTCCGCCGCGGGCCGCGCCGTGGGCTTGAGCTACAAGGCCGCGTGGGACGGCGTGGCGGCGCTCAACAACCTGTTTTCCGCGCCCCTGGTGGTCGCCCGCCCGGGCGGACGGCACGGCGGCGGCGCGGAGCTTACCGCCGAGGGGTCGGAGGTGATCGACGCCTTCCACCTGCTCGAACGCGAACTCGCCGCCGTGATGGCCGAACTGCAAGGCCGCCTCGGCGATGCCCCGGCGCGCCGCGCCTCCCGCCTGTTGAGGAATCTCGCCATGAAAACCAGCGCCCGCAACGCCCTGCGTTGCACCGTCGATTCCGTCACCATCGGCCCGGTCAACGCCGAGGTCGACCTGCACCTCGCCGACGGAGTGAAACTTGCGGTGATCGTCACCGCCCGCAGCGCCGCCGACCTCGGCCTCGCGCCGGGAGTGGAGGTGCTGGCCCTGATCAAGTCGAGCTTCGTGCTGCTTGCCCCCGCCGCCGAGGTCGGCCGCATCTCCGCCCGCAACAAGCTGTTCGGCACCGTGGCGGCGCGCGAGGACGGCGCGGTGAACAGCGAATTCGTCCTCGACATCGGCGGCGGCAAGACCATCGCCGCGATCGTCACCAAGGAAAGCGCCGAGACGCTGGGGCTCAAGGTCGGCGATGCCGCCTGCGCCCTGGTCAAGGCGTCCCACGTCATCCTCGCCGTCGAATGACCGGCAGATCAAGAAAAGGGAGACCCATGATGAGAAAACTGCATTTCGCCGCCGCCGCTTTTGCGCTGGCGCTGCTGCCGCTTCCGGCGCAGGCCGGGGAGACCCTGGTCGCCGTGGCCGCCAACTTCACCGCCGCGGTCAAGGAGATCGGCACGTCCTTCACCGCCAAAACCGGGCATACCGTGAAGTTCAGCTTCGGCTCCACCGGCAAGCTCTACACCCAGATCAGCCAGGGCGCGCCGTTCGAGGCGTTCCTCGCCGCCGACGACAAGCGCCCGGCGAAGGCGGAGAAGGAGGGCTACGGCGTGCCGGGCTCGAGCTTCACCTATGCGGTGGGCAAGCTGGTGCTGTGGAGCAAGACCCCCGGCCTGGTGGACGCCAAGGGCGAGGTGCTGAAGACCGGCAAATTCAACAAGGTGGCGATCGCCAACCCCACCGCCGCGCCCTACGGCGCCGCCGCGGTGGCGGCGATGAAGGCGATGGGCGTCTACGATGCGCTCAAGCCGAAGATCGTCGAGGGCAACAACATCTCCCAGGCGCACCAGTTCGCCGCCACCGGAGCGGCCGAGCTCGGCTTCGTTGCGGGCTCGCAGGTGGCGCTCACCCCCGAGGGTTCGCGCTGGATGGTGCCGGACGCCCTCTACAGCCCGATCTACCAGGACGCGGTGCTGCTGCAGAAGGGGGCGCAGAATCCTGCGGCCACCGCCTTCCTCGACTATCTGCGCGGGCCGGAGGCGGCCAAGGTGCTCGCCAAGTACGGCTACGGCACCCGCAAATAAACCAACCCGCGGAGGAGCGGCGGCCATGGGCGACATTCTCGCGCTTACCGTGAAGCTCGCAACCGTCAGCACCTGTGTGCTGCTGGTCCTCGGCACGCCCTTGGCCTGGTGGCTGGCGCAGAGCCGCCACTGGGTAAAGGAGGTGGTCTCGACGGTGGTCGCTCTGCCGCTGGTGCTGCCGCCCACCGTGCTCGGCTTCTACCTGCTGGTGGCGATGAGCCCGGAAGGGCCGGTGAGCCGCGCGCTCGCCCCCTTCGGTATAGCGCCCTTGGCCTTCACCTTTCCCGGCCTGGTGGCGGGGTCGGTGGTGTATTCCCTGCCCTTCGTCGTCAATCCGATCCGCAACGCCTTCGAGGCCACGGGCCGCCGCCAGATGGAGGCCGCCGCCACCCTGCGCGCCGCGCCCTTGGACGCCTTCTTTGCCGTCGCCCTGCCGCTCGCCAGCCCCGGCCTCTTGACCGGCGCGATCCTCGGCTTCGCCCATACCGTCGGCGAATTCGGCGTGGTCCTGATGATCGGCGGCAGCATCCCCGGCGAGACCAAGGTGCTGTCCATCGCCATCCTCGATTATGTGGAGACCCTGCAATGGGCCACTGCGCACAAGCTTTCCGCCCTGATGCTGGGGTTCTCGTTCTGCGTCATTCTGGCGATGACGGTGCTGGAAAAGCGCCTGCTTCGAGGCCTGCGATGAGCCGCATCGAGGCGCACTTCGCCGGGCGCATCGGCGGCTTCGACCTCGATGCCGCCTTCACCGCGCCGGATGCCGGGGTGACCGCCCTGTTCGGCCCCTCGGGCTGCGGCAAGACCACGGTGCTGCGTTGCATCGCCGGGCTGGAGCGCCTGCGCTACGGCCACTTCTCCCTCTCGGCGGAGGAGGTGTGGCAGGACGGCGGCAGCTTCCTGCCGCCGCACCGCCGCGCCGTGGGCTATGTCTTCCAGGAGGCGAACCTCTTCCCCCACCTGTCGGTCACCGGCAACCTGCGTTTCGGCATGCGCCGCGCCGAGGCGGGGGCCATCGCCTTCGACGAGGTGGTGGACCTGCTCGGCCTTTCCCATCTGCTCGATCGCGCCCCCGGCCGGCTCTCCGGCGGCGAGCGGCAGCGCGTGGCGATCGGCCGGGCGCTGCTTTCCCAACCGCGTCTTCTGCTGATGGACGAGCCCTTGTCGGCGCTGGACCGCCTGAGCAAGGACGAGATCCTGCCCTATCTCGAGCGTCTGCACGATGCGCTTTCCATCCCGGTGATCTACGTCAGCCACGACATCACGGAAGTGGAGCGCCTCGCCGACCACCTGGTGCTGATGGAGGGGGGGCGGGTTTCCGCCGCCGGACCGATCGCCCAGCTGCTCGCCGATCCCGCCCTGCCGTTCGCGGCGCGCCGCGACGCCGCGGTGGTGATCGACGCGAAGGTCTCCGCCTGGGAGCCCGCCTACGGACTCACCCGCCTTGCGGTGGCGGGGGCGGAGATGCTGGTGCCCGGCGCGGCGGGCGCGCTGGGCACGCGGCGGCGGCTGCGCATCGCCGCGGGCGATGTCAGCCTCTGCCGCGTCGCACCGCAGGAAACCTCGATTCTCAACGTGCTGCCGGCGAGGGTGATTGCCCTGCTGCCGGGCGAGGCGCACCAGGTGGGCGTGCTGCTCGGCCTGGGGGAGGCGGGCGGCGGCGCGCGCCTGATCGCGCGGATCAGCGCCAAGTCCCGCGACCTTCTGGGGCTTGCGGCGGGGGAGGCGGTGTTCGCCCAGATCAAGGGCATCGCCCTGGTCGATGCCGCCGCCGACTGAACGCCGGACATCACTCCTAAGTTGTATTTCCCGTAGACGTATGGCGGTTCCGCGACTCCGGAACGAAAAATCGCAGAGGCTGCCGCGGTTACGGCGCCGCACGGGCGTTATCAACCGTAAATTAAAAAATCAAGCGAAAAAAGTTTATATTACACCTCAAGGATATACCTAAGGTTGACGTATCCCGGTATGAAGCCTCTGATTTTCCCATTGTCGTTCGGCAAAAGATTTATACCATTGATAATTTCTTTGGGGATATGCCGCATTTACCAAGAGTCAAAACCTGATCTTGGGTAAGGGTTTGGAGGACTTCGATCATGATGCTGTCGAACGTCAAGATAGGAACCAAAGTAACCTCCGGTTTTTCCATGCTGATCATTCTGATTGCCGTCGTGTCTGCAACGGCATATTTGAATGGAAACAGGTTTGGGGAGACCATACTTGAGTATTCCCGTATCTCAGGGAATAGCGCCAAGGTTGCGTCCATGGGAGAAGGCGTGGCCAACCTGGAAAGGAACGTGTCGCTGTTTGCGCAGACCGGCAAGGATACTTACGCGAAACACGCAAAAGATGAGCTATCCTCCCTGCGGCAACAGGCGCAGGCGCTGATCTCCTCGACCCACGATACGGGCCGCCGCAGCCTGATGGAACAGGCGCTCGCGAGCCTCAACACCTATGGCGAGACCTTCGACAAGCTGGCGCAGACCGAGGCGCAGCGCGCCGCCCAGGAGCAGGCGATCAACGCCCTCGGGCCGAAGATGCGCGTCGTCCTCACCCAGATCATGGAGCGCACCGCCACCACCAATGACGCCCATCTCATCGCCCTTGCGGGCGGCACCCAGGAAGCCCTGATGCTCACCCGGGTGGAAGCGCTGCGCTTCCTCAAAACGCCGACCGAGAACAGCGTGATGACGCTGACCAGCCGCATGGCGCGTTACGTCGCCCGCCTCGGCGAACTGGCGAAGGCGCTGCCTCCGGGCGATCTGCGCGGCATGGCCGCCGACTTGGTCAAGGACGCCGACACCTACCAGAAGTCTTTCGCCCGTCTCGCCGAGATGCGCTTCGCGGTGCAGGTCCTGGCGGACAAGACGATGGTCGAACAATCCGATCTGTTCAGCGCCAAAATGGCCGACGTGCGCCGCGCCCAGAGCGAGCGCCTGGACGATGCGATGGCCACGACCGACGCCCGCATCGAGGCGTCCTCGGCCCTGGTGACGGCGCTCGCCGCGGTGGCGCTTTTCCTCGGCGTCGGTGCGGCGATTCTGATCGGACGCGGCATCACCGTGCCGGTGAAGAGCATGACCGCCGCGATGGAAAAGCTTGCCGCGGGCAAGCTGGAAACCGAGGTCCCGGCGCGTGGCCGCAAAGACGAGATCGGCGCCATGGCGCAGGCGGTGCAGGTGTTCAAGGACAACGCCATCCGGGTGAAGCGGCTTGAAGCGGAAAGCGAGGCGCAGAAGCGCCAGGCCGAAGCCGACCGCCGCGCCGCGCTCAACACCATGGCCGACGAATTCGAGGCGAGCGTCGGCCACGTCATCGAACGGGTCGCCGCTGCGGTCTCCGAGCTGCAGGCGGCTTCCGGGCAGATGGCCACCACCGCGGCGGAAACCTCCGCCCAGGCCACCTCGGTGGCAAGCGCGGCGGAGGAGGCTTCCTCCAACGTGCAGACCGTGGCCTCGGCTACCGAGGAGCTTGCCGCCTCGATCAACGAGATCGGCAAGCAGGTGGCGCACTCCGCCGAGGTGGCGGAGAAGGCGAGCCGCGAAGCCGACCTCGCCAGCACCTCGATCAAGACCCTGGCGGAAAACGCCGGGCGCATCGGCGAGATCATCGGCCTGATCAACGATATCGCCAGCCAGACCAACCTGCTTGCGCTCAACGCCACGATCGAGGCGGCGCGCGCGGGCGACGCGGGCAAGGGCTTCGCGGTGGTTGCGGGCGAGGTCAAGACTCTCGCCAACCAGACCGCCAAGGCCACCGAGGAGATCGGCACCCAGATCGCCTCGGTGCAGAACGGCACCACCGCGGTGGTGCAGGCCGTTGCGGCGATCACCGGGGTGATCGGCGACATGGGGCAAATCGCCGCCGCCGTCGCCTCCGCGGTGCAGCAGCAGAACGCCGCGACCAGCGAGATCGCCCGCAACGTCGAACAGGCGGCGATGGGCACGCAGGAGGTCTCCGCCAACATCCAGGCGGTGGAAAGCGCGGCGCAGGAAACCGGCGCCGCCGCCTCGCAGATCAACGCCTCGGCGACCGAGCTCTCCCGCCAGGCCGAGTATCTGAAGACCGAGGTGCTGCGCTTCCTGCAGCAGGTGCGCGCCGACAAGGCGCAGATGCAGCTGATGGTGTGGAACCGCGACGTCGAATGCGGCGTGCCGCAGATCGACGACGACCACAAAAGCCTGATGCAGCTGATGAACGCGGTCTACGCCGGGATGATGTCCGGCGAGGGCACGGGCGACGCCGAGGCCCTGCTGGAGAAGGTGGACGCCCTGCTCGCCGAGCACTGCGCCGAGGAGGAGGCGCTGATGGTCCGCACCGCCTATGCGCAGACCGCGGGGCACCAGCGCGCGCACCGCGAGATGCTGGAGCGCCTCCAGTCGATCCGCCGCGACATCCAGGCGGGCCGCACCGAGGCCGGACGCGAGGTGTTCGAACAGCTCGCCGCCTATCTGCGCGACCACATGCTGAAGGCGGACGTGGCGCTCGCCAACCATGCGATGGGACGCATGGAACAGAAGGTCGCCTGAGGTTTCATGCGGCGAGCAAGATCCCGGCAACGGGACCGCCCAACCATAAGACCCCACCAACGGGCCCTGAGAGACCGCCCAAGTCCCGGCCTCCGCAAGGAGGCCGGTTTTTTGCGCCATAGCGTGCGGATATGGATGCTTGGGATTCGATAGGCCGGGAATATGGTCAAACCCAGAACTTCGCGGAGGGTCTCGGACCCTCCGCACCTCCCCTTAGTTTTTCGCCGCGTAGCGGCAATCACCGTCACGCCGCATGATGGTTCTATCGCGCTACGCACAAAAACCAAAAGTCAGGGGAGGTGCGGAGGGACGAGTCCCTCCGTGAAGTTTTCGTGTTGCCTCACCGCGCGGTGCGGGCCTTGAGCTCGGCGAAGCTGGACTGCACGAAGCTGCGTTCGTCGTCGCGCATCGGGATCAGGCCGGAGCGGAAGAGGCGGCCTTCCGGGCCGATCATGCGGTCGGCGAGGAAGCGTTCGACGAACGGCAGCAAGCCGGGAATGCGCCCGATGTGCGCCACCTTGACGTAGAGGTAGAGCGGCCGCGACAGCGGATAGCGCCCGTCCTCCAGCGCCTCGTCGCCGGGGCGCACGCCTTCCACCGCCATGCCCTTGAGGCGGTCGGCGTGGCGCTTCAGCGCGCCGTAGCCCATGATTCCCAGAGCCTGCGGGTCGTCGAGCAGGCGCTTGACGATCATCTCGTCGTCCTCGCCCGCGTCGATGTACGCGCCGTCCTCGCGGATGTGGCCGCACACCTCGCGCACCGTGGCGTCGGGGGCGGAAACCGGCAACGCCTCGCAGCCCGGGTTCATCACCAGGTGGACGAACACGTCGCGGGTGCCGGAGGTGAGCGGCGGGCCGTAGATGCGGATCGCCGCCTTGGGGAAGCCGGGCGCGATGTCGGCCCATGTGCGGTAGGGGTTGGGCTTTGCCTTGCCGTCGATGCGCACGGTGCGCGCCAGAGCCCGCCACAGGGTGGCGCGGCTCACCGCGAAGTCGGGGGCGGCCTGGCTGCCCGCCAGCACGATGCCGTCGTAGCCGACCTTGAACTCGGCGACGTCGGCGATGCTGTGGGAGAGGCAGTCCTCCTCCTCGATCGGGGTGATGCGGCGCGACGCGGCGACGATGTCCGGCGAGTTGAGGCCGATGTCGGAGCAGAAGATCTTGAACCCGCCGACGGTGCCGGTGGCCTCGATCACCGGGGCGCGGAAGGGGGTGTCGCGGCCGAAGTCCTCCGCCACTTCGGCGAGGAAGGCGTACATCGTCGAGGAGCCGACGATGCGCAGGGTCTCGCGCTCCGCCGCGGCGGCGGGCGGGGCGAAGGCAAGCAGCGCGGCAAGCGCGGAGAAGGCGAAAAAGCGCGGCGGCATCGGCGTCTCCCGGCGCGGGTTCGGTCCCGCGCGGCATCAGGAGGCGGCGATCAGGACCCTCAACCCGAGAAAGATACCGGCGGCCAGCACCGCCGACAAGGGCACGGTGATCAGCCACGCGGCGACGATGGTTTGCAGGTGGCGGCGGCGCACCAGGCGGCGCTTCTTCGCCTTGTTGCGCTTGTGCTGCGGCGCGGGGACCGTGGTGCCGTCCGCCGCCACGCCCGGCGGCGCGATGGCGGGCAGCGGCGCGGCGGCGGCGGGCGCGGACCGCAGCTTCGCGTTGCTCCAATACTCGCGCAGAAAGCCGACGCCGAACACTCCGCCCACCGCGATGTGGGTGGAGCTTACCGGCAGGCCGAGGGCGGAGGCCACCAGAACCGTCACCGCCGCCGACAGCGCGACGCAGAAGGCGCGGGTCTGGTCGAGCTTGGTGATCTTCTCGCCGACGGTGCGGATCAGCTTCGGCCCGAACAGGCAGAGCCCGAAGGAGATGCCGAGCGCGCCGACCACCAGAACCCACAGCGGCAGGGTGACCTTGGCGGCGATGCCGCCCTCCTGCGCCGCGTGCACGATGGCGGCGAGCGGCCCCACTGCGTTGGCCACGTCGTTGGCGCCGTGCGCGAAGGAAAGCAGCGCGGCGGAAAAGATCAGCGGCAGGGTGAACAGCGTACTCACCGCCTTGCGCCGGTTCTCCAGCCGTGCGGAGGCGCGCGCCACGATCGGGCGCATCGTCATGTGGGCGGCCACCCCCGCCGCCGCGCCGAGGACGAGGGTCATCCAAAGCGGCGGACGCCACACGTGGGAGAGGCCCTTGAAGATCAGGTAGGCGGTGAAGCTGGCGGCGAGCACACCGATCAACGGCGGAATCCACCGCCGCGACGCGGCCATGCGGTCCGGCTGGCGGATGATCGCAGCGCGGATGAAGGCAAGGACCAGCCCGGCGACCAGCCCGCCGAGCAGCGGCGAGACCACCCAGCTCGCGACGATCGCCTGCATCGTGCCCCAGGCCACGGCGTCGGGCCCCGCGGCGATCAGCCCGGCGCCCATCACGCCGCCGACCACCGCATGGGTGGTGGAAACCGGCGCGCCGATGAAGGTGGCGAGGTTGATCCACAGCGCCGCGGCGAGCAGCGAGGACATCATCGCCAGGATGAAGGTGTCGGTGTCGGGCACGCGGGCGGGATCGACGATGCCCTTGGAGATGGTGGAGACCACGTCGCCCCCCGCGAGAATCGCGCCTGCCGCCTCGCACACCGCGGCGATGGCGAGCGCGCCGATCATCGGCAGGGCGCGCGAGCCGACCGCCGGGCCGACGTTGTTGGCGACGTCGTTGGCGCCGATGTTGAGCGCCATGTAGCCGCCGATCACCCCGGCGAGCACGACGAACCAGTAGCGGTCGCCCTCGCCCGAAAGCGTCAGGGTGAACAAGAGAACGCCGATGAGGAACAGCCCGCCGAGGCCGACCGCGGCCTTGAAGGGGCCGAGGCGCTGCGTCGCATCCTCGATCTGCGAGATGCGCTTGAGGTCTTTGTAGAGGGCGCTGTCGGACACCAATCCCCGCTTCAGGGCGCACGCCGCTTCGCTTCGGCCGCGCGGCCCGATCTGTCATCGAACTGTCGCGGGAGTGTCATACTGGCTTTGCCGCGCGCTGTCACCAGCGGCGTGCCTGTGGCATGCGATAGTATGCTGCCGACAGCGTTCTCAAAGGCTTGGCGGGGAGGGGAAAAGCCGCGGGCCGCACCCGGAAAGGGCGGCCCGCGGCGAATCGAAGCCTACGAAACCAGCGCCGCGGCGCGCTTCAGCGCCGCGAGGCGGCCGGACTGGCGGTTCTCGGCGGGCACCGCTTCGAGGACCTTCATCCGTTCGAGCAGGGCGACCGCCGGGCTGCCCTCGCCCGCGACCACCACCGGAATGCCCTGCGAAGCGGCGCGCTGCACCAGCGCGTCGATCGACATCACCGAACTGGTGTCGAGACCGGTAACGTCGGAGCAGTCGATGACGATCGCCTGCTCGTCCTTGAACTCCGGCACCGCGCGCGTCACCGTCTTGGCGGAGCAGAAGCTGAACGCGCCCGCGAAGTGGATCAGCAGGATCCGTCCCTTGGCGGCGGCGAGCAGCGCCCGCTCGGCGTCGTCCATCGGCACGCTCTCCCAGTCCTTGCCGACGATTTTGAGCTGCTTCAGCTGCGCGTTGGACATCTGCGAGGCGGAGATCAGCGAGGCCATGATGATGCCCACGCCCACCGCCATGATCAGGTCCACCAGCACGGTGAGCGCCAGCACCGTGACCATCACCAGAATGCCGGACCGGCTGGCGCCGCGCAGGCGGCGCAGGTAGTCCCAGTCGATGATGTCCCAGCCGACCTTCAACAGAATGCCCGCCAGCACCGCGAGCGGAATGTGCTCCGCCAGGGGCGCGAGGCCGGCGACCAGGGCGAGCAGCACCAGCGCGTGGATGACGCCGGAAAGCGGCGTGCGTCCGCCCGCGCGGATGTTCACCATGGTGCGCATCGTCGCGCCCGCGCCGGGAATACCGCCGAAGAGACCGGCCACCATGTTGCCGATGCCCTGGCCGATCAGCTCCTTGTCGGAGTTGTGGTGGGTGCCGGTGACGGTGTCGGCGATCAGCGAGGTGAGCAGGCTGTCGATGGTGCCGAGAAGCGCCAGGATGAAGGCGGACATCAGCGCCTTGGACAGGCCGTCCATGGTGATCGTCGGCATCACCGGCTGCGGCAGGCCGGTGGGGATCTCGCCGATCACCGGCGCGTTGGGCAGCAGCCACAGCACCCCGAGGGTGCCGAGAATCAGCGCGATCAACGGCGAGGGAATGATCCGCGCCACCGCCTTGGGGGTGAAGGTGACGATGGCCAGCGTCACCAGGCCGATCACCATGGCGTCGAACACCGGGTTCCCCACCGCATGCGGGATCGAGGCCAGCGCGTCGAGCACGCCGTGCTTCGACGCCGGATGGCCGAACAAAGGCGCGACCTCGATGGCGATGATGATGCAGCCGATGCCGCTCATGAAGCCGGAGATCACGGTGAACGGCACGAAAGCGACGAACCGCCCGAGCTTCAAGACGCCGAAGGCGATCTGCATCACGCCGCCGAGGATCACCGTGGTGAAGGCGAGCGCCGGATTGTCGGCGAAGTGGGTGAAGATCGAGGCCATAACCACGGTCATCGGCCCGGTCGGTCCGGAAACCTGCGACGGCGTGCCGCCGAACAGGGCGGCGAACAGGCCGACGAAAATCGCGCCGTACAAACCGGCGATGGCGCCGACGCCGGAGGCGACGCCGAAGGCGAGCGCCAGCGGCAGGGCGACCACCGCGGCGGTCAGTCCGCCGTAGATGTCGCCGCGCACGTTGGTGAAGCGCACGCCGGTGATGGCTCCGAGCACGGAACCCTTCGCGGAATCCATGAAATGACCTCTTTCTTCGCTGTCGAACGGGCCGGAGCGCGGGCAGGCGGGGCGGAGCCGCCGCGCCGTGTCGCCCGCTGCCGCAAGGACTCTGCGACCGGCCGGAAGCGCTACATATCACAAACGTGATACCTTGGCGCGGAAAAAACGGTGCCTTTCTACCGCTGCGGCTTGACGCGGGGAAAACCGGACGCGACATTTTCGCAATCGGATGCCGCAAACGCGGGTCCGCAACCGTCCGGCCCCGCCGCCGGCGGCCGCGCCCCTTCGGGCGGCCGCGCAGGCGAAAGCGCCGGAGCGAGGGAGACACCAAACACCATGGCGCGCATGTCCGGCACCTTCAACAGCCCCCTGCTTCTCGGCTTCGACCACTTCGAGCGCATGCTCGACCGCATCTCCAAAACCTCGGCCGAAGGCTACCCGCCCTACAACATCGAACAGATCTCGGAAAACGGCCTGCGCATCACGCTCGCCGTCGCCGGATTCTCCGAATCCGACCTCTCCGTCACTTTGGAAGCCAATCAGCTCACCGTCGCGGGGCGCATCGCCGCCGACGATACGGAACGCGTCTACCTCCACCGCGGCATCGCGGCGCGGCAGTTCCAAAGGAGCTTCGTGCTGGCGGAAGGCATCGAGGTCACCGGCGCGGCCCTCGACAGGGGCCTCCTGCATATCGACCTGATGCGCCCGCCGCCGGAAACCCAGGTGCGCGAAATCAAGATCGGCAAATCCGCCCCCAAACCGTCGCGCATGACCATCGACGGCAAGGACGGGTAAAACCAGGCCAGGGGCTTTGCCCCTGGACCCCACTGGGGCCTTGGGCCCCAGACCCCATGATTTTTGCGCGAAAGCGCAATAGGGCCGTCACGTGGC
>JBFWJB010000015.1:0-18857 GCA_050253435.1 Rhodospirillaceae bacterium | reverse complement strand
GCGGTGCACCCGGTTTTCATTGGTGCGCGGAATTTCCGCAACGAAGATCAGCCGCTTGGGCAGCGCATAGGGCGCCAGGCTCTGCGCCGCCGTGGCCAGGATGTCGGCGGCGAGCAGCGCCTCCGCTGCGGCGTCGCCGCGGCTCAAGCCCGGCTTCGCCACCACCGCCGCCACCACTTCGGGATTGCCGCTGGCGTCCGGCAGGGCGAGCACCGCCGCCGCCTCGACCATGCGGTGGGCCGTGAGCACGCGCTCCACGTCGTCGGGGAGGAAGCCCGCCTGCTCGGCGGGGAGGATGTCGTCCGCCTTGGCGACGAAGGAGAGGTTGCCGTCGTCGTCGAGGCTGGCGATGTCGTCGGTGAGGAACCAGCGCCCGACGTATTTGCGGCGCGCCCACTGCGCCACCGCCGCGGCCTGGCCTTCGTAGCCGAGGCAGAGGCCGGGGTGGTCCTGGGTCACCGCGACATGGCCGACCGCGCCGATCGGCACGCTGTTGCCGTCGGCGTCCACCACGTCCAGCACCGTGCCGGGAATGGCGCGGCCGATCGCCGCGTCGCCCTCGCCGGAAAACCAATGGGGATGGGTGGCGGCGACCGGGCCGGTCTCCGCCTCGCCGTAGATGCGCCCGAGCGGCAGGCCGAGGGTCTCGCGGCACCAGTCGTCGGCATCCTGCGGCGGGCGTCCGCCGACGCAGGCGGCGGCGCGCAGGGCGAAGCTGTAGTGGGCGCGCGGCTCGGGGAAGCGGCGCAGCCCGTCGATCGCGGCGGGGGTGAACAGCGCCAGGCGCACGCCGTGGCGGGCGATGTGGGCGAAGCACGCCTCGGCCGCGGCGCCGGTGGCGGGGGCGGCCATGGCGAGCACCGGCACGCCGAGAATCCATGCCCCGAACAGGCCGGAGATCAGGCCCATGGGGTGCGCCGGTTCCGCCGCGCACCATAGCATGTCGCCGCCGCGCGGAATCTCCTCGAACACCATCTCCAGGCCGGGCAGGTGGCCCAGCACCGCGCGGTGCGCGTGCAGGATCGCCTTGGCCGGGCCGGTGCGCCCCTGCGAGAACACCAGGAAGGCGGGGTCGTTTGCGGCGGTGGCCACGTTCACCGGCGTCGGCGGCGCGCCGTAGAGGGCCGCCCAGAAGTCCTCCGCCTCGTCCGAGGGGGAGGCGACGCAGAGAATGGCGGGCGCCGGGTCCAGCGCCGCGGCGGCGCGCCGCGCCGCCGCCAGCGAGGCGCGGTCGGCGACCACGATGCGGGGCTCCGCCGCCGCCATCGCCGCGGCGAGCGCGGCGGAGGGCCAGGCCGCATCCATCGGCGCGACGACGCCGCCCGCCTTGAGCGCGGCGAGCGCGGAAAGCGCCATCTCCAGCCCGTGCGGCAGCAGGGTGGCGACGCGGGCGCCGGGCTCCAGCATGCGCCCGGCGAAGGCGGCGGAAAGCAGGTCGGAGAGGCGCTTCAGCGCACCGTAGCTGAAATGCGCGGTGGTGCCGTCGGCGAGCGGCGCGACGAGGGCGGTGCGGTCGGGATCCGCGCCGGGGCGGCACTGGCGGTCGAGGCTGTCCGCGGCGGCGTTGAACGCCTCCGGAATATGCCAGCGGAACGCGCGGCGCGAATCCTCATAGGAACGGACGGTCGGCAACATGGCGGTTCATCCCAGGTTCATTCCAGGAAGACCTCGTACTCCAGACGGTCGGCGGCATTCAGCCCATCCAACAACACCCCGTCGAAGCCCAGGTCCATCAATCCCTTGAAGTATGCCCCGAGGATTTCTTTCCACTCCGGCATCCAGTAGTTGACGAGAATGCCCGAGGGCATGCCCGGCAACGGTTCACGCAGAAAGGCGGGGTTTCCGACCCGCCACTCGCGTTTCCAGTAGTAGCGGTCGTCGCGCGCCGCGGAAAGGTCGATCTCCGCCAGCAGCAGGCGGCGCGCGCCCAGGCGCTTGTATTTCAGGCCGCGCACGTCGGTGCGGGTCAAGGGCTTGTCGGCGGCGTAGAAGGCGTCGACGATCACCAGGTCGGCATTGCTTTCGCCCAGGGCCATCAGCCAGTCGTCCTTCGACGCATAGGCGCGCGGGCCGCGCATCCAGATGCCGTTCTTCACGTCGCCCAGATTGTCGATGTTGGCCGGGTTCTCGAACGGCGGGCGGCCCTTGGGCAGGCGCTGCGGCGCGTCCGGGGTGCCGATTTCGGCGATGCTGAGGGTCTTGTCCTTCGCGCCGCGCTTCGCCGTGGCGAAGGGGTCGGCGGCGGCGCACGGGTCCAGCGACACCACCCGCATGCCCGCGGCGCGGATCGCCGCGATGCGCTGCGAGATCGCCTGCGCCTTCAGCTCCTCGGCGCGGGTGGGCTTGGGCGCATCGGGCTTGGGCGGCGGCTTGGGGCAGTTGGCGCCGTCCAGCGCCACCGCGTCGAGATCGCGCAGAATGCGGCGGAACGGCGCGCCCGCCGCGGAATCCGGCACCGGGTCGCGGTCGAGGGAGGCGGGGTCGACCAGGCTTTCGCGCTGCTGCTCCCACGGGCTCGTCGCCATCAGGCCCAAGGGCATGCGTCCGACCAGGATGAAGCGCGGGTCGCGGCTCTCCGCATATTGCGCGAGGCCGTCGACGAGCAGGCGCAGCTCCTCGCGGAAGCGCGGGATCGCCATCAGCTTTTCCATGCGGGTGAGCGGCTTGCGGCTCTGCGCCGCGGCCTCGGACGCAGGCAGCGCCGCGGCAAGCGCGGCGAGAATGCAGACGATGCGCGGGAAAATGCGCGGCAAGGGGGCCTCCGCCGGAAACAGCCGAACCGGACCGCGCGCTCGCGCGCCGGTCCGGCTCTCACCTTAGCGGCGCAGGCTTAACAAAGGGATAAAAATCAAACCCTGGCGAAGCGCCCGCGGACGATGCCGCCATAGGGCGCAAGCATCAAGAGCGCCATGCCGATTTTCACCGCGAAGTCGCCATAGGCCCAGGTCAGCCACGGCAGGCCGGAGCCCGCGAAGGCGATGGAGAAGAACAGGGTGGTGTCGATCGCCGAGCCGATCACCGAGGAGGCCAAGGGCGCCTTCCACCAGCTCTCTTTGCGCAGGCGGTTGAACACGAAGACGTCCAGCAACTGCGCCACCAGAAAGGCGGAGCCGGAGGCGAAGGCGATGCGCGGCGTCGCCACCCACACGGAAAGCACCACCGCGCAGAAGAACCCCCAGCGCACCACGCGGCGCGCCTGCGCCGGGCCGAAGGCGCGGTTGGTCAGGTCGGTGACGAAAAACGCCACCGGATAGGTCAACGCGCCATAGGTCAGCCAATCGTTGATCGGGTACTGCACCAGGATGTTCGAGACCACCACCACCACCACCATGGCGGCGGCCGGCAGGGCAAGCTGCTTGTTCACGGGCATCCGTTCCATTCTCCACGCATGACAAACCTGCCGGGTCTCGGCGAGACCGGGCATGGCGCAAAACTCAGGGGGCGGAGATAACCACGCCGGAGGGGCGCTGTCCAGCGGAAAACCAAAACTTCGCGGAGGGTCGCGGACCCTCCGCACCTCCTCTTGGTTTTTCGCCGCGCAGCGGCAGACAGTACCTCTCGGAGCCGACGCACGGGCTTTATGGCGCTGCGCGCAAAAACCTAAAATTTAGGGGAGGTGCGGAGGGATCGAATCCCTCCGCGAAGTTTTGGTTTTACGGCCGGCTCCGCTTCATCGCACCAGGGCGATCGCCACCGGGGTGGTCACCGCGGCGAGGAGGGTGGAGAGCACGATGCCCGAGGCGGTGGCGGCTCCCAGTTTCCCGAACTGGTCGGCCATCAGGTAGACGTTGAAGCCGACGGCGATCGACGCGAGCATGACGATCGACTGGGTTTCCAGGGGCGGCAGGTCGAGCATCCAGGCGAGCAGCCAGACCACCGCGGGCTGCACCGAGAGCTTGATCGCAGCGATCGCCGAGCCCTCGCGCCAGCCCGCCTTGAAGCCGAACTTGGCGAGACCCATGCCGAGGGTGACCAGCGCCATCGGCGAGGTGGACTGCGCCAGCATCCGGAGCGGCGCCTGCACGAGTTCGGGCATCGAAAGACCGCTGGCGTCGAAGGCCAGCCCCGCGACGATCGATACGATGATCGGGTTGAGGAGGACGCCCCGCAGCATCTTGGCGAAGCCCCGGAGCGACAGGCTGCCGTGCAGCGACCACTCCACCGAGACGGTGACCAGCGTCCACAGGATCAGCGCGTTGAACGCGACGACCAGCGACACCGCGGGCAGGGAGGCCTCGCCGAGGGTCGCCTTGGCCAGCGGAATGCCGAGGAAGACGTTGTTGGAGAAGATGCAGCCGACGCCGAACACCGACTGCGACACGCCGTCGAGGGCGAACAGCCTCCAGGCGACGAGACGGCCGATCGCGAAGACGATCAGGCAACTGCCGAAGAAGGCGAGAAGCAGCCGGGAGTCCACGGGCGGCAGGGAGGAGAACCGCGACATGGTGCTGAACAGGAGCGCCGGGACGAGGATGTTGAAGACGAATTTCGCCAGGTGGTCGGCAATCGCGGGTGGCCACTTGAAGGCGCGCATCGCCGCGTAGCCGATGAGAATCAGCAGGAACAGGGGGGCGGAGAGAAGGATGTGGTGGAGGCTTTCCGACAGCATTTCACGGGCACGCGGCAGGGGCGGGGGAAAACGGGGCGAAAACCTCCCACAGCGCGGGCGCGGGCATGCGGGTGCGTTCGGTTCCCGGGTACGCTAGCGGTCTTTGTGTACAATGTAAATCCGCACCGGGCGTATTCCGCCGCGGCAGGCGTTTCCTGCCCCGCCGGGCTTGCGGCGCGGCGTGGAATGTGGCTTCCTGATGACACCGCGCCTTTTGCAAAACCAAGGACATGGCGGCGCGGCGGACGGGGGGTGAGTTGGCCATCGGCGCGCAACAAGAAAGACCGGCCCACGTGGTGGTGATCGGCAACGAAAAGGGCGGCACCGGCAAATCGACGATCGCCATGCACATGGCGGTGGCTTTCGCCAATGCAGGCGGGCGCGTCGGCATCATCGACCTCGACCCGCGGCAGAAATCGGTTTCGCGTTATGTCGAGAACCGGGTGGAGACGGTGCGCAAGACCGGCATCATCCTGCCGGTGCCCACGGTCTACACCATGGCGGGCGACGGCATCGAGGAACTGGCGGAACTGGCGCTTGCGGCGATCCGCAACGAGGAGCTGCTGATTATCGACACCCCCGGCGCGGCGACCGGGCTTTCGCGCGCCGGGCATGTTTTCGCCGACACCCTGATCACGCCGCTGAACGACAGTTTCGTCGATCTCGACGTGCTCGGCCGGGTGGAGCCGGAGACCCACCGCGTGCTCTCGCCCAGCCATTACGCCGAGCTGGTGTGGGACACCCGCAAGGAGCGCGCCCGCCAGGGCCGCAGCGCGTTGCGCTGGTTCGTTCTGCGCAACCGCCTGTCCAACCTGGATGCGCACAACAAGCGGGCGATGGAGGCGGCGATCGCCTCTCTGGCGGAGCGCATCGGCTTCACCCCGGTGGCGGGTCTGGGCGAGCGGGTGATCTACCGCGAGCTGTTCCTCTCCGGCCTGACGCTGCTGGACCTCAGGCGTCCCGGCATTGCGGTGGACCTTTCCGTTTCCCATATCGCTGCACGCCAGGAATTGCGGGCGTTGTTCAACGCCATCGGCTTCACCGATCTGATCCCGAACGCCTGATAACGGTCATCGTTCGGTCACCTGCCGGGTCTGGACTTCGCATTCGGCTCCGGCTTATAAGAACCCCGCGCGGTATGTGTGAAATCCGCGCTTCGCAGGGACTTTGGAGTCTTTCATGGGTCATCGAGTTCGCAAGGCGGTTTTCCCGGTCGGCGGCATGGGCACGCGCTTTCTTCCCGCGACCAAGGCGATGCCGAAGGAAATGCTTCCGGTCGTGGACAAGCCGTTGATTCAATATGCGGTGGAGGAAGCCGCGGCGGCGGGAGTGGAGCACTTCATCTTCGTCACCGGGCGCGGCAAGAATGCGCTGGAGGATCACTTCGACTACGCGCCGGAGCTGGAGCGCATGCTCGAGGAGCGCCACAAGGACGAGGCGCTGGACGCGGTGCGCCGCTTCATGCCGCGGTCGGGGCAGATCAGCTACACCCGCCAGACCGAGCCGCTGGGCCTCGGCCATGCGGTGTGGTGCGCCCGCCATCTGGTGGGCGGCGAGCCGTTCGCGGTGATTCTGCCGGACGACCTGATCCTCGCCGACGAGCCGGCGCTGAAGCAGATGACCGACGTCTATGACCCGCTGGGCGGCAACCTGGTGGCGGTGCAGGACGTGCCGCGCGAGCACACCTTCCGCTACGGCATTCTCGACATCGAGGCCGACGACGGCAAGCTCGCCAAGGCCAAGGGCCTGGTGGAGAAGCCCAAGCCCGCGGATGCGCCGTCGACGCTGTCGATCATCGGGCGCTACATCCTCGATCCGGTGGTGTTCTCGCCGCTCGGGCGGCGGATGGTCGGCGCAGGCAACGAGATTCAGCTCACCGACGCGCTGGCGACGACCCTGGCGGTGGTGCCGTTCCACGGCCTGCGTTTCGAGGGCGTACGTTTCGACTGCGGCGACAAGGTGGGCTTCCTGCAGGCCAACGTCGCTTTCGCGCTGCACCGGCCGGACCTGGCCGACGACGTGCGCGCCGCACTGCGGGATTTGGTCTGCTAGGGCCGCATGATACAGGTGGAGTGAAGCGACAATGCGCATTGCGATGATCGGCACCGGCTACGTCGGTCTGGTGTCGGGAACGTGTTTTTCCGAATTCGGCATCGACGTGGTCTGCGTCGATAAGGACGCCCGCAAGATCGAGATGCTGAAGCGGGGCGAGATTCCGATCTTCGAGCCCGGCCTCGACGACCTGGTGCGCGCCAACGCCAAGGCGGGGCGGCTGTCGTTCACCACCGATCTGGCGGATGCGGTGAAGGGCGCGGACGCGGTGTTCATCGCCGTCGGCACGCCGTCGCGCCGTGGCGACGGCCACGCCGATCTTTCCTACGTCTATGCGGCGTCGGAGGAGATCGCCGCGGCGATGGACGGCTACACCGTGGTGGTGACCAAATCGACGGTGCCGGTGGGCACCGGCCGCGAGGTCGAGGAGATCATCAAAAAGACCCGGCCGGACGCCGACTTCGACGTCGTCTCCAACCCCGAGTTCCTGCGCGAGGGCTCGGCGATCAACGACTTCATGCGCCCCGACCGGGTGGTCATCGGCACCGAGAGCGAGCGCGCCCGCGAGGTGATGCGCCAGCTCTACCGCGTGCTCTACCTGATCGAGACGCCGATCGTCTTCACCTCCCGCGAGACCTCCGAACTCATCAAGTACGCGGGCAACGCCTTCCTGGCGATGAAGATCACCTTCATCAACGAGATCGCCGACCTCTGCGAGGCGGTGGGCGCGGACGTGCACGACGTTTCCCGCGGCATCGGCCTCGACGGCCGCATCGGCAAGAAGTTCCTGCATCCGGGACCGGGCTACGGCGGCTCGTGCTTCCCCAAGGACACGCTTGCCCTGGTGCGCACCGCCAAGGACTACGGCTCGCCGATGCGCCTGATCGAGACCACGGTGGACATCAACGACAAGCGCAAGAAGGCGCTGACCGGCCGCGTCGCCGCGGCGGTGGGCGGGGTTCTCTCGGGCAAGACGGTGGCGGTGCTGGGGCTGACCTTCAAGCCCAACACCGACGACATGCGCGACAGCGCCAGCCTCGACCTCATCCCCGGCCTGCTTGCCGCCGGGGCCAAGGTGCGCGTCTTCGACCCCGAGGGGATGACCGAGGCGAAGCCGCTGCTGCCGCCGGAAGTGTCCTACTGCGACGATGCCTATGCGGCGATGGAGAAGGCCGACGCGCTGGTCATCCTCACCGAGTGGAACGCCTTCCGCAGCCTCGACCTCGCCCGCGTCAAGGCGCTGATGGCCGAGCCGGTGATGGTGGACCTGCGCAACATCTACGACCCCAGGGAGATGGCGGAGCGGGGCTTCGCCTATTCGTGCGTCGGCCGCCCGGTTGCGGCCTCCGGGACGGCCGGGTGACGGTGCTCGGACACCGCTTCCACCCCGCGATCCTGCGCGACTACGACATCCGCGGCGAAGTGGGGCGGACCCTGCGCATCGCCGATGCGGTGGCGCTCGGCATGGCTTTCGGCTCGCGGCTGATCGAGGCGGGCGGCGACACCGTGGCGGTGGCGCGCGACGGGCGGCTTTCCTCCCCCGATCTCGCCGCCGCGCTGATCGACGGGCTGACCGCGACCGGCGTCACCGTGCTGTCGGTGGGGCGCGGCCCGACGCCAATGCTGTTCTTCGCGGTGGAGGCGCTCAAGGCCGACGCGGGGATCATCGTCACCGCTTCGCACAACCCGGCGGATCACAACGGCTTCAAGATGGTGATGGGCGGCCGCCCGCTGTTCGGGCCGGATATCCGGGCGCTCGGCGCGCGCGCCGCGGCGGGGGATTTTCTTTCCGGCGACGGCGCGGTGGAGGAGCGCGAGGTGGCGGACGCCTACGTCGCCCGCCTGCTGCGCGACATCGCTCCGGCGCGGCCGCTCTCGGTGGTGTGGGACTGCGGCAACGGTGCCACCGGCCCGCTGGCGGAGGCCCTGGCGCGCCGCCTGCCGGGGCGGCACCGGGTGCTGTTTTCCGAGGTGGACGGGCGCTTCCCCCATCATCACCCCGACCCGGCGGTGGCCGACAACCTGGCGCCTCTCGCCGCGGCGGTGCGGGCCGAGGGGGCGGACCTCGGCGTTGCCTTCGACGGCGACGGCGACCGCCTCGGCGTGGTCGACGAGACCGGCGAAATCCTCTGGGGCGACCGTATCCTTGCGCTGCTCGCCGAGGGGGTTCTGGCGCGGCATCCGGGGAGCAAGGTGATCGCCGACGTCAAATCCTCGCAGACCCTGTTCGACGAAATCCGCCGCCTCGGCGGCACGCCGCTGATGAGCCGCACCGGGCATTCGCTGATCCGCGCCCGCATGGCGGAAGAGGGCGCGCCGCTCGCCGGGGAGATGAGCGGCCATATCTTCTTCGCCGACCGCTACTACGGCTTCGACGATGCGCTCTATGCGGCGCTGCGCCTGATCGAGGGGCTGGCGGCGCGCGCGGGCGGGCTTTCCGCCTGGCACGGTGCGCTGCCGCGCCTGCCCGCGACGCCGGAGGTGCGCATCCCCTGCGCCGAGGAGGAGAAGTTCGCCGTGGTCGATGCGGTGGCTGCGGCGCTCGCCGTCGAAGGCGCGGAGGTGGGCACGGTGGACGGCGTGCGGGTGACCACGGCGGAGGGCTGGTGGCTGCTGCGCGCCTCCAACACGCGGGCGGAGATCACCGTCCGCGCCGAGGCGGCGACCGAGGCCGGCCTGGCCGCCGCAGTGGCGGCGGTGGCCGCGCACCTGGCCGCCGCGGGGGTCGCGGTGCCGGAGGCCTTGCAGGCGTAGTCAGGAGGCGGCGCGGGTGGGCGGCGCGCCGGGCGGCGGCACCGGGTCGATGCCGCGGCCGAGCGTGGCGGCGAGGCTGCCGTCGGCGTGCATTTTCGCAATCGCGCGGTCGATCGCGGGCAACGCCTCGCGCGCCGCGGACGAGCGTTTCGACGCCGCGATGTGGTAGGTGAGATCGGGCACCGCAAGGCCGCTCGGCTCCGCCGCGGCGATCGACGGGCTGAGGGTGCGGGCGAGCAGGCAATAGACCTGCCAGTCCATGACGAAGGCGTCGATGCGCCGCGACGCCAGCATCTGCACCAGCGCGTCGTCGCTGCCCACCAGTTCGAAACGCGTGCCCTGGCCGCGCAGCGCCTCGAGCTCGAGGCCGTAGTTGTAACCGCGCGCCATGCCCAGGGTCTTGCCCGCAAGCGCATTCCAGCCTGTCCACGGCGCGGTTTCGCGGCGGCGGAAGATCAAATTCGACGACAGCCACAACGGCCGGGAATAGGCGAGATAGGTTTCGCGCTCCGCGGTGCGGGTGATGCACCAGATGAGGTCCACGGAGCCGCTCTTCGCTTCGGCATGGCAGCGCGGCCAGGGCTGCAGGGTCATGCCGACGGCCAGCCCGGCGCGCGCGAACGCCTGCCGCGCGATGCGCGCCGCCACCCCTTCCACTGCGGTCTCCCCGGCCTCGCCGACGTTCCACGGCGCCCAGGGGAAGCTCACCGCCCGCAGCGCCGCGGCGAACGACGGCGCGGGCGCGCAAACGGCGCTTGCGGCAATGCCGGCGAGAAGGGTTCTACGGGTCAGATGCGGCACGGCGCGCCCCTTGCGGCGGCCCGTGCGGCGCAGGGCGGCGTCAGGGTTTGATCACCATGCACGGCTTGGCCTCCCGTTTGATCAGGGTGCAGGCGCGGTTGGCGTCGCCGGAGGAGAGACCGATGATGCGCGCGCGGTAGAGCGTTCTGGTTTTGGCCTTGAGGGGTTCGATGCGGCTTTGCGCGCTGGCCGCCGCGGCATCGGTCTGCACCGTCATGGCGTGGCGGGCCGCATCCTCCGCCGCCGTGCGGTCGGAGAACGCTCCGACCTGAATGCCCCAGGCGCCGGACCGCACTGCGACGGTGCGCGGCGGGGCAGGGGCGGGTTCGGGCAGGGGCGCGGTGTCGGCGTCGCCTTCGCCCACGTTCGCGGGCAGCGCCAGGACAAGGCGTTCCTCGCCTTCGCCCGAAAGCGAGGCGAGCGCGCGCGGGTTTTCCGGGTTCATCGGCGGGCGCGGCAGACGGTTGTCGGCGAACGCGATCTCCTGGAAGCCGCGGTCCAACAGGCTGGCGGTGCGGCGGTCGCGCCAGCGCGCGGTGTTGCCGCCCATCACCACGGCGATCAGGCGGTGGCCGCCGCGCGCCGCTGAGGCCGCGAGGTTGAAGCCCGAGGCCTGGATGAAGCCGGTCTTGAGGCCGTCGGCGCCGGGATAGGACTTCAGGAGGTTGTTGTGGGTGGGGATGGTCTGCCCGTCGAAGTCGAATTCCTTGAGGGCGAAGTATTTGTAGTATTTCGGAAAATCGTGCTGCAAGGCGAGCGCCAGGCGCGCCAGGTCGCGCGCCGTGGTGAGCTGCGCGCGGTGGTGCAGGCCCGAGGCGTTGCGGAAGGTGGTGCGGCTCATCCCGAGTTCGCGCGCCTTCGCGGTCATCCGCCGGGCGAAGGCCACCTCGCTGTCCGCAAGATTCTCCGCCACGGTGACCGCCACGTCGTTGGCCGACTTGATGATCAGCGCCTCGATCGCGGTGTGCACCGGGATGATCTGCCCCCTGTGCAGGCCGAGGCTGCTCGGCGGCTGGCGCTCCGCCCGCGCGGTGACGGTGAGCGGGCTGCGCAGGGTGATGCGCCCGGCCTGCAGATCCTCGAAGAGCAGGTAGAGGGTCATCATCTTGGTGAGCGAGGCGGGGTGGTTCTGGGTGTCGGCGCCGTCGGCGTAGAGGGTGCGGCCGGTGGTGGCGTCGATGACGAAGGCGGCGTACTTCGCCATTGCGGCGGGCGCGCCGGCCAGCCAGAAGCAGGCCAGGGTGAGAAGAGCGATCGCCCGGACCGCGCTTTGAATCGGTCCGTTGAGCGATGAGGGCCGTGCCGCCACGCGCTCGCGCATGAAAATCGTCCTTCGTCGAATCATACCGGTATCGGAGTGGCTTTACGCCGCCGCCCCGGTGTTTTCCGGGGTTCTTCAAGCCACCATAAGATATCCGCGACTCGGCTGTCCAGGCCGTTTTTTACCGCCGAGTCGCGGCGAATCCGAAAGCCCTGGATTCTCGCCGTGCGCGACCCCAAAATCCAGAGATGCGACAGCGATGGAAAGGACCTTCCGTGACACTCCGTGTTCCCCCATTCCGTGCGGCTCGGGCGGCGCTGGCCGGCCTCGCCGCCGGTGCGCTTCTCTCCGGCTGCGCCGCCACCGGCGACGTCGCCGACCCGGTGGTGCGCCGCCTCACCTGGTTCTCCTTTCTTTCGGGGGACGACCTGCACGCCGCCTGCGCACCGGGGAGCACGTCGCTGCGCCTGGTGCACAACGCGGTGTGGGACGAGGACGTGCGGGTGATCGAGGCCGCGGGCCCCGCCACCGGGGAAATGACGGTTTCCGAACAGCTCTACCTCGGCGTCGACTGGTCCGGCGTCGCCCTCGGCGGCGAGGCGGGACTGCTGCCCTGGCGCGGCGAACGCTTCGCAACGCGCTGGACGGCGGACCAGGCGGCGGCGGTGAAGACCGCGCTTGCCGCCGACGGCGCGTTTGCGCCGCTCGCCGCGCCGGTGCGCCTCGCCGGGCAGGGCTTCTTCTGGACCGGCAGCGGTTGCCTCGACGGCAAGCCGTGGTTCCACGCCTGGGCCGCGCCCGGCGCCGCGTACGACGCGCTTTCCTTCCCGGCGGTGCTTGCGCCGCTTCTGCCTGCAGGCCGCGCCTTCGCCGCGCCCCGCCCGCAGGAGGAGACCTGCCCCGAGCAGAACCGCAAGGCGGCCCGCGCGTTCTTTCTCACCGCGGACGCGGACGGCGTGAGTGGCCGGGCGGACCTGCCGCCGCCGCCGTTTGCGCGATTCCTGCCGTGAGGCGGGGGCGGTTTGTTGGGGGAGGGGCTTCCGTAGGCGGGGGGCTTCTCCCATATCAAAGTCGAAGGCCGCGGCGGGTGGGGCCGCGCAGGAGGTTGGAAACGGAGATGAGGCAACAGGTGACGATGTCCGGGGGCGGGTTGCCGCCCCGCATGGGGGACGGACAGTCCGGCGACGACGATGACGGCCGCGTCGGCGTTTCCGTGCAGGCGCGGACGATGGTCAAGCGGCCGTCGATGTATCGCGTGTTGATGTTGAACGACGACTACACGCCCATGGAGTTTGTGGTTCACGTGCTGGAACGGATTTTCAACAAGAGCCATGACGAAGCCACCGAAATCATGCTCAAGGTCCACCATCGCGGCGTCGGCGTCTGCGGCGTCTTCACCTTTGAAGTCGCGGAGACCAAGGCCGGGCAGGTGATGGATCTGGCAAGGCGGAATCAGCATCCGTTGCAGTGCACGATCGAGAAGGAGTGACGCCGATGTTGTCGCGCAATCTGGAACGCAGTCTGCACCGCGCCCTGGCCGAAGCCACGGCGCGCCGCCACGAATACGCGACGCTGGAACACCTGCTCTACGCGCTGGCGGAGGACCGCGACGCGGTGGCGGTGCTGCGCGCCTGCGGCGTCGATCTCGACAAGCTGAAAAGCGACATCGAGGCCTTCATGGACACCGAGCTGACGCCTCTTATCACCGGGCAGCCGGGCGACCCCAAGCCGACTTCCGGCTTCCAGCGGGTGGTGCAGCGCGCGGTGATCCACGTGCAGTCCTCGGGCCGCGAGGAGGTGACCGGGGCCAACGTGCTTGTCTCGATGTTCTCCGAACGCGAGAGCCATGCCGTCTATTTCCTGCAACTCCAGGACATGACGCGCCTGGACGCGGTCAATTACATCTCCCACGGCATCGCCAAGAACCCGGAAATGAGCGACGCCCGCCCGGTGCGCGGCGCCGACGAGCCCGCCGCCGCCGAAGCGCCGCCGCCGAAGTCCGTGGGCGAGGCGCTCAAGGCCTATTGCATCAACCTGAACGATAAGGCGCGCGAAGGACGCATCGACCCGCTGATCGGCCGCGATGCGGAGATCGAGCGCACCATCCAGGTGCTCTGCCGCCGCGCCAAGAACAACCCGCTCTACGTCGGCGACCCCGGCGTCGGCAAGACCGCGCTGGCCGAGGGGCTGGCGCTGCGCATCGTCGACGGCGCGGTGCCGGAGGTGCTGTCCGACGCCACGGTGTTCGCCCTCGACATGGGCGTGCTGCTGGCGGGCACGCGCTACCGCGGCGATTTCGAGGAACGCCTGAAACAGGTGATCAAGGAGCTGGAAGCCTTCCCCGGCGCGGTGCTGTTCATCGACGAAATCCACACCGTGATCGGCGCGGGCGCCACCTCCGGCGGCTCGATGGACGCCTCCAACCTGCTCAAGCCCGCGCTCGCGGCGGGCAAGCTGCGCTGCATCGGCTCCACCACCTACAAGGAGTTCCGCAACCAGTTCGAGAAGGACCGCGCTCTGGTGCGCCGCTTCCAGAAGATCGACGTGCCGGAGCCCACCCGCGACGATACCGTGAAGATCCTCAAGGGGCTGAAGCCCTATTACGAGTCCTTCCACGGCGTGCGCTACACCATGCCCGCGATCGAGGCGGCAGTGGACCTCTCGGTGCGCTACATCTCGGACCGCAAGCTGCCGGACAAGGCGATCGACGTGATCGACGAGGTGGGCGCGGCGCGCATGCTGCTGCCGCCGACCAAGCGGCGGCGTACCGTCACCGTCGCCGACATCGAGGCGGTGGTGGCGAAGATCGCCCGCATCCCGCCCAAGGCGGTGTCCAAGGACGACCGCACCGCGCTCAAGACCCTGGAACGCGATCTCAAGACCGTGGTGTTCGGCCAGGATACCGCGATCGAGGAACTCGCCGCGGCGATCAAGCTCGCCCGCGCCGGGCTGCGCGATCCGGACAAGCCGATCGGCAACTACCTGTTCTCCGGCCCCACCGGCGTCGGCAAGACCGAGGCGGCGCGCCAACTGGCGAAGAGCCTCGGCATCGAGCTGGTGCGCTTCGACATGTCGGAATACATGGAGCGCCACACCGTCTCCCGTCTCATCGGCGCGCCGCCCGGCTACGTCGGCTTCGACCAGGGCGGCCTGCTCACCGATGCGGTGGACCAGCATCCGCACTGCGTGCTGCTGCTCGACGAGATCGAAAAGGCCCACAACGACGTCTACAACCTGCTGCTGCAGGTGATGGACCACGGCCACCTCACCGACCATGCGGGCAAGTCCGTGGACTTCCGCAACGTCATCCTCATCCTCACCACCAACGCCGGAGCCTCCGACATGGCGAAAGCGCCTTTGGGCTTCGGCCGCGGCCAGCGCGAAGGCGAGGACAAGGAGGCGATCGAGCGGATGTTCACGCCGGAGTTCCGCAACCGCCTGGACGCGATCATCGCGTTCTCCCACCTGCCGCCGGAAATCGTGCTGCGGGTGGTGGACAAGTTCGTGATGCAGCTGGAAAGCCAGCTCGGCGACCGCGCGGTGGGGATCGAACTCTCCGCCGAGGCGCGCGCCTGGCTCGCCGACAAGGGCTTCGACGCCGCCTTCGGCGCGCGGCCGCTCGCCCGCGTCATCCAGGAACACGTCAAGAAACCCCTCGCCGAGGAACTCCTCTTCGGCCGCCTCGCCCACGGCGGTACGGTCAAGGTGACGGTCGCGGACGGCAAACTCGCCTTCGCCATCTCCGAAGACCCGCACCACCCCCGCCACCGCCCGGAAAAACACGACGAGGAACCGGGTCTGGTGCCGGTGTAGGCCGGAAAGATAAACCTTCGTGGGGGGACTCGGTCCCCCCACTCCCCCCATAACTTTGGATTTTCGCCGCGTAGCGGCTATCGCCCGTCACGCCGCGTGACGGGTCTATCGCGCTTCGCGCAAAAACCAGAAGGTTATGGGGTCAAGGGGCCTCCCGGCCCCTTGCGGGTCCGGGCAGAGCCCGGTCTGGTTTTAACCTTTTGTTTTCGCCCGCAGCCGCATAATTCCGTGTCCAGGTTTTCCGGAGGGCATCGGATGCGTTTGGGGATCGCGGCGGCGGGTTTGGCGTTGCTTCTGGCCGCGCCTGCGTGGGCGGGTGTGGAAGAGGGGCGGGCGGCGTTGCGCGCCGGGGATGCGGCGGCGGCGTTGCGCGAGTTCGGCGAGGCGGCGCGCGGCGGCGATGCGGAGGCGCAGTATCTGTTCGCGACGATGCTGAAGGACGGTGTGGGCCTCGGCACGCCGGACCTGCCCGCGGCGCGCGCGTGGTACGAGCGCGCGGCGGCGGCGGGGCATGCGGCGGCGCAGCTGGATCTGGGTTACATGCTGTTCCACGGCGAAGGCGCGGCGGCGGACCGCGAGGCCGGGATGCTCTGGTACGAAAAGGCGGCGGCGCAGGGGCTGGCCGCGGCGCAATACAACGTGGCGAAGGTGTATTGGGACGGCGACGGGGCGAAGCGCGACCCGGCGAAGGCGGTGGATCTGTTCCGCAAGGCGGCGGAACAGGGCCTGGCGGAGGCGCAGTTCGCCCTCGGCGTGGCGTTGCTGGCGCAGCAGAAGCCGGATGCGGCGGGGGCGTTTACGTGGTTCTCCCGCGCCGCCAACCAGGGCATGGCGGCGGCCTACGGCAAGCTCGCGGGGCTTTATACCCTGGGCCGCGGCACGGAAAAGGACCCGGTGGCTGCGGCGATGTGGGCGGTTCTGGCCGAGGGCGCGGGCGACCCGGTGGCCAAGCAACTGCGTTTGAAGTTGGAAAACGATTTGACTCCGGAACAAAAAGCCGCGGCGATGGCCAAGGCCCGCGCCTTCGCCCCGCGCCTGGAGAAATAGATCAGGCGCGTTCCAGGCGGGGCTTGCCGCCGGGGCCCGTCGCGGCGGCGCGTGCGAGCGCGGCAAGCAGGTCGCGCGGGGTTTGCGCCACCGCCAGGCTGGCGCGGCTTTGCCCGTTCATGAAGCCTTCCGTCACCACGGAATCGAGGAAGCCGTTGAGCCCGTCGTAGTACCCGGCGGTGTTGAGCAGACCGCAGGGCTTGGCGTGCAGGCCGAGCTGCGCCCAGGTCCAGATCTCGAAGAGTTCCTCCAGGGTGCCGATGCCGCCGGGGAGGATGGCGAAGGCGTCGGAGAGTTCCGCCATCATCGCCTTGCGGGCGTGCATGGTTTCGACGACGTGCAGTTCGGAAAGGCCGTGGTGTTCCACCTTGCGGCTGGTGAGGAAGCGCGGGATCACGCCGATCACCTCGCCGCCCGCGGCCATCGCCGCATCCGCCGCCTTGCCCATCAGGCCGACGTTGCCGCCGCCGTAGACGAGGCGCAGCCCCGCCTCGGCGATCGCCGTTCCCATTTCCGCAGCCGCCGCACCGTACTCCGGCCGCGCCCCTGCGCTGGACCCGCAGAACACGCATACCGCACGCAACCCGCTCATCGCTCCGAACCTCTTTGTCCTGTCTTCGACGTGTATCCGTTTTACCCGCTTGCGCGCGCGGCGCAAGGGTGCGGCGCGGGGGTCATCGAAACGTCTCAGGCGGGATCGACCAGGATGGCGCGGAAGTCGTTGACGTTGGTCAGCGTCGGGCCGGTTTCCACCAGCGCGTCGATCGCCTGGAAGAAGCCGTAGGCGTCGTTGTTCGTCAGGTAGTCGGCGGGGGAGAGGCCGAGGGACTGCGCCTGGTCCCAGTGGTCGGGCACATAGAAGGCCCCGGCGTTGTCCTCGGTGCCGTCGATGCCGTCGGTGTCGCAGGCGAGCGCGAAGATGCCGGGCTCGCCCGCCAGCGCCAGGGTGAAGGCCAGCAGGTATTCGGTGTTGCGGCCGCCGCGGCCGGAACCCTTCACCTGCACCGTGGTTTCGCCGCCGGAGAGGATGCAGGTCTTGATGCCGCGGCGCTTCGCCGCCAGCGCCATTTCCGCCTGTTCGCGCGCCACGTCGTGGGCGTCGCCTTCGATGCCGTCGCCGAGGTTGACCACCTTGTAGCCCGCATCCGCGGCGAGGGCGGCGGCGGCCTCCAGCGAGGCGACGGGGCTGCCGATCAGGCGGTATTCGGCGCGCGCCAGGCGCGGGTCGCCGGGTTTGGGGGTTTCCGCCGCGGGGTCGGCGAGACGCGCGGCGATTTCCGGCGGGCAGGCGAGCTTGTAGCGCGCGACGATGTCGCGGGCCATGGCCAGAGTCGAAGGGTCGGGCACCGTGGGGCCGGAGGCGATGGTCGCCGGGTCGTTGCCCACCACGTCGGAGATGGCGAGGGTGAGCACCCGCGCCGGGGCGGCGGCGGCGGCCAGCCGTCCGCCCTTGATCGCCGAAAGGTGCTTGCGCACGCAGTTGATCTCGCCGATGTCCGCGCCGCAGAGGAGGAGCTGCATGTTGATGTCGCGCTTCGCCTCGAAGGAGATGCCGGGCGCGGGCAGGGCGAGCAGGGCGGAGCCGCCGCCGGAGATCAGGCAGACCACCAGGTCGTCGGCGGAAAGCCCCTGCACCATGGCGAGCATGCGTTCCGCCGCCTGCCGTCCCGCGGCGTCGGGCACCGGGTGCGCCGCCTCCACCACCTCGATCTTGCGCGTCGGGCAGGCATGGCCGTAGCGCGTCACCACCAGGCCTTCCAGGCGGTCGCCGGTCCAGCGCTTCTCGAAGGCGAGCGCCATCGACCCCGCGGCCTTTCCGGCTCCGACCACGATGGTGCGCCCGGCCGCCGGGGCGGGCACGTGGGGCGCAAGGCAGAGCTCCGGCGAGGCGGCGTGGAGGCCGGCCATGAAGAGGGAGCGCAGCAGGGTTTCCTGGGGGGTGACGGAGAAGGCCATCGGGGGGTCTCGCCTTGTCTGTGAGGGGAGAAAAAGTTTAGACCATTCCGCCCCGTAGCGAAACATATCCGGTTGCTTTCCGGGCGCCCCCGCGCATGCCGCGGGAGCGCCCGGGGCGTGGGGTCACGCGGCGCGGATGCGGGCGATGAAGTCGTTGACCTCGCCGTCCAGGCGCTTCGACTGATGGGCGAGCTCCCCCGCTGCGGCCAGCAGTTCGTCGGCGCCGCCGCCGGCGCGCCCCGCGGCGTTGGTGACCTCGGCGATATGGGCGGAGACCTCGCGGGTGCCCGCCGCCGCCTGCTCCACATTGCGGGCGATCTCTCCGGTCGCGGCGGTCTGTTCCTCCACCGCCGCGGCGATGGCGCCCTGGATGCCGCTGATCTCGCCGATGGTCGACGAGATCGACTGGATCGCCGCCACCGCCTCCTGGGTCGAGGCCTGCACGCCGCCGACCTGCTGCGCGATGTCCTCGGTCGCCTTTGCGGTCTGGGTGGCGAGGTTCTTGACCTCGCCCGCGACCACGGCGAAGCCCTTGCCCGCGTCGCCGGCGCGCGCCGCCTCGAT
>JBFWJB010000014.1:0-19075 GCA_050253435.1 Rhodospirillaceae bacterium | reverse complement strand
CGCCACCCCGGGCGGTGCGGATATCGAGGCGCACGCGGCTGCCGGAGAGGCTCACGCCTTCGACGTCACCGGAGATGCCGGGCTGGGCGCTGCCGGGGCGCAGCACGGCGAATTCGTGGGCGCGCACGTAGAGGCGCTTCGCCCCGTCCGTACAGGGCGAGGGCAGCGGCAGGAGGTGGCCGTTCCACACCGCCCTGCCGTTGGCGCTGGTGATGTCGAAGGCGTTGACCGAGCCGAGAAACTCGCAGACGAACGGCGTGGCGGGCGCGCCGTAGAGTTCCGCCGGGGTGGCGATCTGCTCGACGCAGCCCCGGTTGATCACCGCGACGCGGTCGGCGAGCTCCAGAGCTTCCTCCTGGTCGTGGGTGACGAACACCGTGGTATGGCCGGTGCGGTCGTGGAGCTCGCGCAGCCAGCCGCGCAGCTCCTTGCGCACCTTAGCGTCGAGCGCGCCGAAGGGTTCGTCGAGCAGCAGCACGCCGGGGTCGATGGCGAGCGCGCGGGCAAGCGCGACGCGCTGCCGCTGCCCACCCGAAAGCTGCGCCGGAAGGCGGTCTTCCAGGCCGTCGAGTTGCACCAGATGCAGCAGCTCGCGGGCGCGGGCGGCGATTTCCGCCTTCGGCGGGCGGGTGGCGCGCGGCCGCACCGAAAGCCCGAAGCCGACGTTGGCGAGCACCGTCATGGTCTTGAACAAGGCGTAGTTCTGGAACACGAAGCCAACGTTGCGGTCGCGCACGTCGCGGGCGGCGACATCTTCTCCATCGAAGAGAATCTCGCCGGAATCCGGAACTTCCAGCCCGGCGATGGCGCGCAACAGCGTGGTCTTGCCCGAGCCGGAGGGCCCGAGCAAAGCGACCAGCTCGCCGTCGGCGATGCTCATGTCGATGCCGTTGAGCGCACGCCCGGCGGCATCGAAGGCCTTGCTGAGGTTGCAAATGTCTATGCGCATGGCCGGTCCTCAGGGGACGACGGAAAAGGAAAAACTTCCCGGAGGGACTCGGTCCCTCCGGACCTCCCCTTAATTTTTTCGCCGCGAAGCGGCAAGCATCTCCTCGGTTGCCACCGCACGAGCTTATGGCGCTGCGCGCAAAACCAGAAAGTTATGGGAGGCGCGGAGGGACCGAGTCCCTCCGCAACGTTTTTGTTTTTCATCTCCCCTCCTCCATCGCTCCAGCGCCCCGGCCCGCGCCTGCGCCGCGCGCCTCCAGCACTGTTTTCAGCGCCAGGGTGACGAGGGCGAGCAGCGCGAGCAGCGAGGCCACCGCGAAGGCGGCGGCGAAGTTGTACTCGTTGTAGAGAATCTCCACGTGCAGCGGCATGGTGTTGGTGAGCCCGCGGATATGGCCGGAGACCACGGAGACCGCGCCGAACTCGCCCATCGCGCGGGCATTGCATAACAGCACGCCGTAGAGCAGGCCCCATTTAACGTTGGGCAGGGTGACGCGGAAGAAGATCTGCCAACCGGAGGCGCCGAGGGTGCGCGCCACCTCCTCGTCACCGCGGCCCTGCGCCTCCATCAGCGGGATGAGCTCGCGCGCGACGAACGGCAGGGTGACGAAGACGGTGGCGAGGACGATGCCCGGCACCGCGAAGATCACCTCCACGTCGTGCGCCCGCAGCCACGGACCGAAGGCACCGTGCGCGCCGAACAGCAGCACGTAGATGAGGCCGGAGATCACCGGCGAGACGGAGAACGGCAGGTCGATGAGGGTGACCAGCAGGCTCTTGCCGGGGAAGGAGAACTTCGCCACCGACCACGAGGCGGCAAGGCCGAAGACGAGATTGCAGGCGACCGAGATCGCGGTGACGAGCAGGGTGAGGCGGATCGCCGCCACCGCGTCGGGTTCGGCGATCGCCGCAGCGTAGACGGCCAGGCCCTTGGACAGCGCCTCGGCGAACACCGTGGCGAGCGGCAGCAGCAGGAACAGCGCAAGAAAGGCGAGGCCGACGCCGAGCAGGCAGGCGCGGGCGAGCGGGCCTTCGGAAACTGCGGCGGAGCGGAGGGAGCCCGTCATGGCGCGCTCACCCGCCTGCGGTGCCAGGCCTGGATGCAGTTGAGGGCGAAGAGCAGGGCAAACGCGGCGGCCAGCATCAGCGCGGCGATCGCCGCGGCGGCGTCGGTGCGGTATTCCTCCAGCCGGATGACGATGAGAAGCGGCGCGATCTCCGAAACCATGGGGATATTGCCGGCGATGAAAATCACCGAGCCGTATTCGCCGATGCCGCGGGCGAACGCCATGGCGAAACCGGTGAGCAGCGCGGGCGCCAGCAGCGGCAGCACGACGCGGGCGAAGCTCTGGGCGCGGCTCGCCCCCAGGGTGGCGGCGTTTTCCTCCACCTCGGCGTCGATGTCCGCCAGCACCGGCTGCACGGTGCGCACGACGAAGGGCAGGCCGACGAACACCAGCGCCACGCCGATGCCGAGCGGCGTATAGGCGACCTTGACGCCGAGCGGCGCGAGCAGGCCGCCGACCCAGCCGTTGGGGGCGTAGAGCGCGGCGAGCGAGATGCCCGCCACCGCGGTGGGCAGGGCGAACGGCAGGTCCACCAGGGCGTCGACGATGCGCCGTCCGGGGAAGCGGTAGCGCACCAGCACCCAGGCGAGCAGGGTGCCGAACACCGCGTTCACCGCCGCCGCCACCGCCGCCGCGCCGAAGCTGACGGCGAGCGCGTGCAGGGTGCGCGGCTCCACGGCGATGGCGGCGAACCCGGCCCAGCCGAGGCCGCGGGTCTCCACCCCGACCATGGCGAGCGGAATGAGGACGATCAGCCCGAGGTAGACGAGCGTCACCCCGAGGGTGAGGCCGAAGCCGGGGATCACCCGCGGCGGAGCGCCGCTATGGAGCGCGCGCGCCATGCCCGCCTCACCGCGCCGGATAGATCTGGTCGAAGACGCCGCCGTCGGCGAAGAACCGCTGCTGCGCCGCGCGCCAGCCGCCGAAGCGCTCGCCCACCGTCACCAGCTTTACCCGGGGGAAGCGCGCCATGTCGGCGGGATCGGCATACTTCGGTTCGATCGGCCGGTAGTAATGGCGCGCCGCGAGGCGCTGCCCCTCCGGCGCGTAGAGGTATTTCAGGTAGGCCTCGGCGAGCTTGCGGCTGCCGTGGCGCGCCACGTTGGCGTCCACCAGCGCCACCGTGGGCTGGGCGAGAATGCTCAGCGAAGGCACGACGATCTCGAAGGCCTCCGGCCCGAGTTCGCGGATCGCGAGAAAGGCCTCGTTCTCCCACGAGAGCAGCACGTCGCCGATGCCGCGCTTGACGAAGGTGGTGGTGGAGCCGCGCGCCCCGGTGTCGAGCACCGGCACGTTGCGGAACACCGCGGCAAGATAGTCCCGCGCCTTCGCCTCGTCGCCCGCGAACGCGTCTTCCGCCCACGCCCAGGCGGCCAGCACGTTCCACCGCGCGCCGCCGGAAGTCTTGGGGTTGGGGGTGATCACCGCAACGCCGGGTTTCGCCAAGTCGCCCCAGTCGCGGATGCCCTTGGGGTTGCCCTTGCGCACCAGGAAAACGATGGTCGAGGTGTAGGGCGCGCTGTCGTGCGGCAGGCGGGTTTGCCAGTCCGCCGCGATGAAGCCGGTCTTTTCCGCAATCGCGTCGACGTCGTAGGCCAATGCCAGGGTCACCACGTCGGCGTCCTGGCCGTCGATCACCGCGCGCGCCTGCTTGCCGGAGCCGCCGTGCGACATGTTGATGCGCACCGCCTCGCCGGTTGCCGCCTTCCAATGCGCGGCGAAGGCGGCGTTGAACGCCTTGTAGAATTCCCGCGTCGGGTCGTAGGACACGTTGAGCAGAGTCGCCGCCGCGCAGGCCGAAGCCGCGCAGACGAAGCCGATTGCGGCGGCGCAGACCGCCGCCAGCCCTCCACGATGATGCAGCATGGCCTCCCTCCATCACTGCAAGCCCTGCCCCCGTTATACCAGGAAATCCCGCCCCCGGACTCCCGAAACCATTTGCCGGGAGCGAGGCGTCTGATATGACGGAGAAAACCGGCAAGCGAGGAACACCGAAGCATGTGCGGCGGAACGACGCAGACCATCCTGGTGGTGGTGCCCGGCCTCGGGCGCGGCGGCACCGAGACGCATCTGGCGCGCACCCTGCCGGGCCTGCGGCGGGAAGGCTTCGACGTCCGCCTGTTCTCCCTGCGCGGCGGCGAGATGGCCGCCGAGTTCGCCGCCGCCGGGGTACCGGTGAACGCGCCGGGGCGCTTCTGGCCGCTCAACCTGCTGCGGCTCGCCTGGCTGCTGTTCACCGCGCGGCCCGCGCTGGTGCATTTTTACCTGCCGATGGCCTATGTGCTGGGCGCGCCGCTTGCGCTGCTCGCCGGGCGGCGCTGCGCGATGAGCCGCCGCAGCCTCAACGATTATCAGCGCGCCCACCCCCTCGCCGCCTGGGTGGAGCGCCGCCTGCACCGCCGCATGGCGGCGCTCACCGGCAACGCGCAGGCGGTGATGCGGCAATTGGCGGAGGAAGGTGCGCCCGCGGCGCGTCTGCGCCTGATCTACAACGGCATCGCCCTGCCGGAGCCGCCCACACCCGAGGCGCGCGCGGAGAAGCGCCGCGAACTCGGCCTCACCCCCGGCAGCGTCGCCTTCGTCATCGCCGCCAACCTCATCCCCTACAAGGGGCATGCCGACCTCGTCGCCGCCTGCGGCCTGCTCGCGGCCGGGACAGATGCGGAGTGGACGGTGCTCCTCGCCGGGCGAGACAGCGAGGGCATCCGCGCCGGGCTGGAACACCAGGCCGCCGACCTCGGCATCGCGGAGCGGCTGCGCTTCCTCGGCGGGCGCAGCGACATGGGGGAAATTCTCGCCGCCTGCGATGCGGGCATCCTCTGCTCGCACGAGGAGGGCTTCTCCAACGCGGTGCTGGAGGGCATGGCGGCGGGCCTGCCGATGCTGGTCACCGACGTCGGCGGCAATGCGGAAGCGGTGGAAAACGGCGTCTGCGGCCTGGTCGCGCCGCCGCACGACCCGGAAGCCCTGGCGGCGGGCATGGCGGCGCTGCTCGACGCCGATGCGCGCGCGCGCCTGGGCGCGGCGGCGCGGGCGCGCGCGGCGGAACGCTTCGGCCTTTCCGCCTGCATCGCCGCCCACGCCCGCCTCTATGCCGACATGCACATCGAAACCGCAGGGGGTGCGCCATGAAGACGCGGCCACTCACCCGCTCCGCCACCGGCAACATCCTCGCAAATCAACTTCCCCGCTTGTGGTCCACTGCCCTGCAGTTCGTCACCACTCCCCTCATTGCACGCCTTCTGGGACCGGAAAGTTACGGCCTGATCGGATTCTACCTTACCCTGCTCACCGCTCTGATGTTCCTTACCCAGGGGATGGGAGCCAACATCACCCGCGAGCTTGCCCGTGCCGAGGAAGACCCCACCACTCGCCGCAAAATCCGCAGCACCTTCATCTCCCTGGAGCGCGTCAATCTGGCCGCAGGCGCCATTGCGGGGTTGCTGATCGTAGTCACGGCCCCCTGGATCGCCCAGCACTGGCTCAACCCCGACGCCCTGTCTCATGATCGCGTGGTCGTCACCCTGCGCCTAATCGGGCTCAGCCTAGCCTGTCAGTGGTCTCATTATTTCTACACCGCCTGCTACACCGGAATGAACCGGCAGACCGACTTCGCCGTACCGCTGATTCTTTTCTCCCTGGTGCAAAACGGCGGCGCGCTCCTGCTCTTGTGGGGCGTCGCACCGCGCATCGAACTCTACTTCCTCTGGAGCGCTGCGGTATGGGCCGCATTCAACCTCCTTACCCGCATCCTTTTCGTCAAAGGCATGCCGTCGGATGCCGAGCCGGGCCACTGGGTGCCGGACAAGCTTCTTACGCTTTTCCGCTTCGGTGCAGGAACCGCGCTGGTCGGTCTGCTCTCTGCGATCATCAGCCAGATCGACAAACTGGCGGTATCCGGCATTGCGGGCCTCGACATGCTCGCCGCCTATACCCTATGCTTTTCCCTCGCCTCGTTCATTACCACGTTGACCGCGACGCCCATCGGGTCGATCCTACTGCCACTGATGACCCGGTTGGCCACGACCCGCGACACCCGCCGCATGGCGGAGGAATATCACCGCTGGACTCAGGTGATTTCCTTCATCGCCCTTCCCATGGCCGCCACCCTGATCGTCTTTCCCCGCCCCTTCCTGGAGGCCTGGCTGGGCGCGAGTTCGCCCCTGGTGCCCCCTATGCTCAGCATCATCCCATGGGCCGCGGCGAGCACCTTCTTTGCCGCGCTCGATTCTCCGCCGATCCTGCTGCAGTGGGGCAACGACTGGACCCGCCTATCAGTACAAAAACCTCTCATCGCCTTGCCGTTGTACGGGCTCGCCTTGGCCCTGACGTTGCCGCGCTACGGTGCGGCGGCCGGCGCGTGGTGCGGGCTCGCGGTCTATCTCGGCTACTATCTGGTCGAGCTCCCACTGGTGCACCGCCGCCTGCTGCGGGGTGAACTGGCGGCGTGGTGGCTGCAGGATACCTTGGCGCCGATTGCGGCCACCGCTCTGGTGTACGGTGCGGCATGGCTCCTTGCGCCCGCATTTCCCACCAAATGGCATGGCGTCGCCTATGCAACGATGGTGGCTGCGGCCGATGCCCTGGCGCTTCTCGTGGTACTGCCCCACGTGCGCGGCTTCGCCATTGAAGCCTTGCGCCGCCTGCGCCGACATTAATGGAGTAATGCTCCCGGTAGCGCTCGCTCCTTCCACGCCCCACGTTGTCAGCGTCCCAAAAAACCGTTAGCTTTTTTCCAGGGGTTCCGCGGCGTGTCGGCGGAACGAGGGAGGACAACGCAAACATGCGCTATTTGCGGCTGCTGATCGTCACCGTGATCGTCGGCGGGGCGCTGCTGATGGTTTCGCCCGCCCACGAGGACCTGGGCACTCCCGGCGTCGCCAAGGCCCTGGCCGAACGCGCCGCCGAACTGATCAAGACCGAGGGCCGGGAGAAGGCGATCGCCGTCCTCTCCGACCCGAAGAGCGAGTTCGTCCAAGGCAGCATGTACGTTTTTCTCATGGGCCTGGACGGCGTGATGCTCGCGCATCCGCACAATCACAAGCTGATCGGCCGCTCGTTCATGGGCGAGCGCGACTTCAACGGCGTCGCCTACGGCCGCGAGATGGTCAGCACCGCGCGCACCGACGGCAACGGCTGGGTGGACTACGTGTTCACCGACCCGATCAGCCACAAACTGCGGCGCAAGAGCACCTACGTGCTGCGCGTCGGCGAGGTGTTCGTCGGCTGCGGCTATTACCTGAAATAATCCTCAGGCGCGCTTGCGGGAGGCATCGCCGCCCTTGCCGCGCGCGGGCTTGCCCGCAGCGTGCTTCCACGGGCGCGCCGACGCATCCTTGCCCTTGCGCGCCGCGGCATGCGGCGTAAAGCCGCCGGCGCGCTTCGGCGCGGCGCGATGCGGCGCGCGCCTGGGCAGCTTCGGCTCCAGCCCCGGCACCACGGCGACCGGCAACGACGTATGGGTGAAGCGCTCGATGCGCGCCACCAGCCCGCCCTCGTCACGCCCGGCGAAGGAAATCGCCGCGCCCGCCGCCCCGGCGCGGCCGGTGCGGCCGATGCGGTGCACGTAGTCTTCCGCCGCACGCGGCAGGTCGAAGTTGATGACGTGGCTGATGTCGCGCACGTCGATGCCGCGCGCCGCCACGTCGGTCGCCACCAGAATGCGGATACGCCCGTCGTGCAGGCGCTTGAGCGTATGGTTGCGCTGCCCCTGGCTCATGTCGCCGTGCAGGGCGGAAGCCGCATGCCCCGCTTCCGCCAGCTCGCGGGCGAGATCGTCGGCGTCGCGCTTGGTGGCGGCGAAAACGATCGCCTTGCTCACCTCCGGCTGTGCCGCAAAATGCGCCAGCAGCGCCCGCTTGTGCGCCAGGTCGTCGGCGTAATAAAGGCTCTGCGCGATGTCCGGCGCCGACAGCCGGGTCTCGATCGCCACCCGCACCGGATCGCGCAGCAGGGACCGCGCCAGGGATTCCATGCGGCGGTCGAGCGTCGCGGTGAACAACAGGGTCTGACGGTCCGCCGGGCAGGCATCGGCAATCGCCGCCACATCCTCGGAAAAACCCATGTCGAGCATGCGGTCCGCCTCGTCGATGACCAGCGCCTCGACCTTGCTCAGGTCCAGACGCCCGGCGCGCACGTGGTCGAGCAGGCGGCCCGGCGTCGCCACCACCACCTCCACCGGCCGCGCCATCTGGCGCAGTTGCTCACGATACGGCATGCCGCCGACGATCTCGACGCTCCACATCCGGATGAACTTGCCGAAGGCGCGCACCGCGCGCGTCACCTGGCCCGCCAGCTCGCGGGTCGGCGCCAGCACCAGAATCACCGGCGCACCCGGGCCGCGGCGCATTGGCTCGCCGAGCAGGCGCGACATCGTCGGCAGCAGGAACGCCGCGGTCTTGCCGGTGCCGGTGGCGGCGGTGGCCAGAATGTCGCGCCCCTCGATGGCGAACGGAATCGCCTGCTCCTGCACCGGGGTCGGAACCTCCAGGCCGCAGGCGGCAACCGCCTTCAGAATATCGGGATGCAACGCAAAATCGGAAAAACCCATGAACTCAACCTTTCCCTCGGGCCACGACAAACCGCCGAACCCGGGTGACCCGACCGGTTCGGCACATATCAGGAGGCGCGGAGAGAAAGATACGTCCAGGCGGGAGGCCCTTCACGGTCGCGTCTTGCTCGGCGGACGCAACAAAAAGCCTCCAACGAAGGCGCGCACCATACGGGCGAAGCGCCGCCTTGCCAAGCGGAAAAACCAGGCCGGGCTCTGCCCGGACCCGCAAGGGGTCGCGGACCCCTTGATCCCTCAACTTGTTTTTCGCCGCGCAGCGGCAGGCAACACCCTCGTTGCAAACGCACGGGCTTATAGCGCTACGCGCAAAAAACCAAACTTATGGGGTCTGGGGCCCACGGCCCCAGCGGGGTCCAGGGGCGGCGCCCCTGGCCTGGTTTTACCCCCGCGCTTCGCTTTCGCCGGGTTGGTTGCGGCGGATATAGGCGGCGTAGTCGGGGCGGACGGGGTGGTAGTCGCCGCTGTTGAACAGCGGGCTATGGATGACGAAGTCGGCGGTGGTTCGGGTGAGCGCGAGGACGATGTTGTAAACGGTGGAGAGGCGCATCAGCGCCTTGACGTCCACGTCGTGGGGCTGGCTGGTCATCGGGTCGGTGAAGAAGATCAGCACGTCGAGGCGTTCCTCGGCAATCATCGCGCCGAGCTGCTGGTCGCCGCCGAGGGGGCCGGATTTCAGGCGGGTGATCCTGAGGCTGGGGCACACCCCTTCCAGCATGCCGCCGGTGGTTCCGGTGGCCCACAGGTCGTGCCGGGAAAGCGTGCCTTCGTTGTATTTCACCCACTCGGCGAGGTCTTGTTTGCGACCATCGTGGGCGACCAGACCGATTCGTTTGCGGGCCCGCATCGCGCCCTCCTTTTCTGGCCGTTGCGCCGCCGCCGGCGCGCGCCGGCGTTCCTAAGATGGGGGCTGGTCCATCCCCAGCAATCCCCGGATGCCTATTTTTTCATATTTTCTCAATGTATTAGGAAAAACCGATGATACCCATTGAAAAAACGGGGACTTCCTCTTGACTTGCGAATGATTGGCGATATCATCACGCCCTCCACATTGAGGGGGAAGGTCCGTCTCGCGTTCGATCCGGTTCGGCACACGGTTTGCTGAGTGGAGAGAATGAGAGGCATTCGACGGAGAACGGCAGGTCATGGCACAGGTGAGTTTGACGCAGGCCCCGCTGGGGCAATCCTTGCGCATCGTCGCGATCGACGGAGGGCGCGCGGTACGTCTGCGGCTGGCCACCATGGGCCTGCGCGAGGGGACTGCGATCCGCGTCGCCCACGCCGCCTCCGCGGGACCTGTGGTTGTGGAGGTCGGGGGCGGGCGTTTGGTTCTGGGCACCGGCATGGCGGACAAGATTCTGGTCGCGGCGAGCACCGCCGCGGCGTGTCGGGAAGAGGGCTACGAGCATGACATCGGTGCTGCGCGACATGGCGGTCGGAGATTCCGGGCGGGTTTTGGGCTTTCTTGAAGGCTCCTCCGCTTACCGCCGCAAACTTCTGGCATTGGGTTTGACCAAGGGCGCGGCCTTCCGCGTCACCCGCGTTGCGCCGCTCGGCGATCCGGTGGAGATCGTGGTGCGCGGCTTTTCGCTGAGCCTGCGGCGCGCCGAGGCGGACATCGTTCTGGTCGAGAAGGAAAATTAGGATGAGCGCGGAAAACGCCATCGTCGCCGTGGTCGGCAATCCCAACTGCGGCAAAACCACTTTGTTCAACGCGCTCACCGGGGCGCGCCAGGCGGTGGGCAACTGGTCCGGCGTGACGGTGGAAAAAAAGACCGGCCGCGCCAGCCACGACGGCATCGCGCTGGAAATCGTGGACCTGCCCGGCACCTACTGCCTTTCGTTCGGAGACGCGGCCTCGGAAGACGAGCGCATCGCCCGCGATTATGTCGCCTCCGGCGAGGCGGACGTGATCCTCAACATCGTCGACGCCAGCAACCTCGAGCGCAACCTCTACGTCACGGTGCAGCTTCTCGAGATGCGGGCGCCGGTGGTGGTGGCGCTCAACATGATGGACGCGGCGGACGCCGCCGGGCTTTCCATCGACATCGACGCCCTGTCGCGGCGGCTCGGCTGCCCGGTGGTGCCGATGGTGGCCTCCCGCGGCAAGGGCATGCGCGAGCTTATGGACGCGCTCGCCGCGATGATCCGCGCGCCCAAGCCCGCGGCGGCGGAGATTTTCTACCCCACGGAAATCGAGACCGCGATCGCCGAGGTGCGCAAACTTCCCGGCGTGGTGCAGCCCGGCGCCAAGGGCGCCGCCGCCGATGCGCGCTATGCCGCGCTCGCCTGCCTGGAAGACCCGGAGGGCGCGCGCCGCATCCTGCCGCGCGCCAGCTACGAGGTCCTGGTGCGGATCACCGCCGAGGCGGAGGCCGCGCTCGGCGACACCCTCGACATCCTGCTCGCCGACGGACGCTACGGCTTCATCGCCGAGGCCGCGGCGGAAGCGGTGACGCACCGCGGCCGCATCGGCGCTGCGGCGACCGTGCGCATCGACCGCGTGGTGCTGCATCGCGCGCTCGGCCTGCCGATCTTCCTTCTGGTGATGTACGCGATGTTCCTCTTCACCATGAATATCGGCGGCGCGTTCATCGATTTCTTCGACCTGGCGTTCGGCGCAGTGTTCGTCGACGGCTTCGGCCAGCTGCTCGCCGGCTGGGGCGCGCCCGAGTGGCTGGTGACCATTCTCGCCGACGGCGTCGGCGGCGGCATCCAGACCGTCGCCACCTTCGTGCCGGTGATCGGCTGCCTGTTCCTTTTCCTCTCCTTCCTCGAGGATTCGGGCTACATGGCCCGCGCCGCCTTCGTCATGGACCGGGTGATGCGCGCCATCGGCCTGCCGGGCAAGGCATTCGTGCCGCTCATCGTCGGCTTCGGCTGCTCGGTGCCCGCGGTGATGGCCGCCCGCACCTTGGAGAGCCCGCGCGACCGCATCCTCACCGCGATGATGGCGCCGTTCATGTCGTGCGGCGCGCGGCTGCCGGTCTACGTTCTCTTCGCCGCCGCGTTCTTCCCCACCAACGGGCAGAACTTGGTGTTTGCGCTCTATCTCATCGGCATCGCCGCGGCGATCGCCACCGGCTTCATGCTGAAGAACACCTTGCTGCGCGGCGAGACCACGCCCTTCATCATGGAGCTGCCGCCCTATCACATGCCGCGCCTCGGCAGCCTGCTGCTGCGCGCCTGGGACCGCCTGAAGCTGTTCGTGCTGCGCGCCGGCAAGGTCATCGTCACCGTGGTGGTGGTGCTCTCCTTCCTCAATTCCTGGGGCACCGACGGCAGCTTCGGCAACCAGGACAGCGACAAGTCGGTGCTCTCGAAGATCGGCCAGACGCTGACCCCGATCTTCGCGCCGATGGGCGTGAAAGAGGACAACTGGCCCGCCACGGTCGGCATGTTCACCGGCATCTTCGCCAAGGAGGCGGTGGTCGGCACGCTGAACGCGCTCTATGCCCAGGCGGGCGCCGCCGAAGGCGAGGCCGCGGCCGAGGAGGAACCCTTCGACCTGATGGCGCGCCTCGGGGAAGCGGTCGCCACCATCCCCGAGAACCTCGCGGGCGTGGTCGATGCGCTTGCCGACCCGCTCGGCATCTCGGTCGGCGACCTCTCGGACACCGACGCCGTGGCCGAACAGGAGGAAGTGGACACCGCCACCTTCGGCGCCATGGCCGCCCTCTTCGACGGGCAGATCGGCGCCTTCGCCTACCTGCTCGCGGTGCTGCTCTACATGCCCTGCGTCGCCGCCATGGGCGCGATCTACCGCGAAACCGGGACGGGCTGGGCGGTCTTCGCCGCCACCTGGACCACCGGCCTCGGCTACGGCATGGCCACCCTCGCCTATCAGGCGGGCACCTTCGCCCGCCATCCGGGAAGCTCGGCCATCGCCATCGGTTGCGTGCTCTCCGCCTTCGCCGTCGTCGTCATCGCGCTGCGCCGCCTCGGCGCGCCGCCCGGCGCCGACGCCCCTTTGGGAGAGGAGGTTCTGCACCATGCTGAGTGAGATCCGCACCTACCTGTCGCAGCGCGGCCGCGCCTCGCTCTCCGACATCGCGCTGCACCTGCACGTCTCGCCCGATGCGGCGCGCGGCATGCTGGAGCTTTGGGAGCGCAAGGGCCGGGTCTGCCGCCTTGCCGCGGCCTGCGGCGGAAGCTGCTCCAAGGGCTGCGGTCACTGCCCGGAAAGCGCGGCCAACGAGTTCTACGCCTGGAAAAACTGAGGCTCTGCGCGGCCTAGAGAAAAAACGCCCGGGGGTTTCTCCCGGGCGTTCGCTTTACCGTAAAAAACCTGCGGAATTGCGCTTGACTTGCGATTGATTTGCATTATCATCCAACCCATCCACGGCTTGGATACGGTCCTTTCGACCAAGCGCCCCATCCATTCCCGGCCCGGCACGGCCTGGAGCGGATGGGGCCTGAACCTTCAGGCTTCGCCGGACTCCGGCTCTTCCGGCACATAGGCCAGCAAATCCCCCGGCTGACACGCCAGTTCCCGACAGATCGCCTCCAGCGTCGAAAACCGCACGCCCTTCACCCGGCCCTGGCGCAGCAGCGAGAGGTTGGATTCGGTGATGCCCACCGCCTGCGCGAGATCGTTGCCGCGCCGTTTGCGCCGCGCCAGCATGACGTCCAGGTTCACGATGATCGGCATCCTCAGATGATCTCCGCATTCTCGTCGCGCAGGCGCACCGCCTCCGCGAAGACCCAGGCCAGAACCCCGCTCACCCCGGCGAGGAAAAGCGTCGCGCAATCGCCGCCGGACAGGCCGAGGGTCAGAATCCGCTGCCCCGGCGGGTTGCCCAGCGTCACCGCCAGAACCACCGCCGTGCGGTAGACCACCCCGACGCCGAACCACACCGCCAGGGCGCGGACGAGACGGCGCAGCCGTTCATGGCTCTCCCGGCAGAACACCTCTCCCCGCGAGAATCCTGCGAACAGACGGCGGAGAAGGAAAAGCAGCCACGCCATCACTCCCGCCGGAACCATGGTGACGGCCCCCGCCGCAATCCGCCACTGCGGCGCCAGCACCTCGGGATAGACGATGCCGCTCGGCAGTTCCGTATACACCGTCGGCGTATCGACCAGCCCCCACCACAAGGGCGGCGCAAGCAGCACCACGGGGATCGCCAGACCGCACACCCGGTACAACCGCCGCGACAGGCGGCGCACTCGCATCATCGCAAAGGATTCTTGCATGCCTCTTCACTCCACGGCCTCACAGGCGGTGGGAATGATGGCGAAGAGCTTCATGGTCTGCAACAAAAAATTTCTGTTTTACAGAAATTATTTTTCTGAAAACAGAAAGTTCACACCTCTCCGCGCCGCACAAAGCTGGTGAACGCCGCGCCGGAAACGTTCTGCATCACGCTGAAAATCGCGCTCGGCACCGCGGCAAGCGGCGAAAAGTGCGCCTGCGCCAGCGCCGCGCCGAGGCCGCTGTTCTGCATCGCCACCTCGATCGCCACGGCGGTGCGCTGCGGCCCCTTCATCCCCGCCGCGCGTGAAGCGAAATAGCCGGTGGCCAAGCCGACGATGTTGTGCACCGCCACCACCGCGACGATCAGCAGCCCCGCCTGCGCCAGCTTCGGCTGGTTGACCGCCACCACCGCGGCGATGATCAGCACCACCACCGCGGCGCTCATCGTCGGCATCGCCGCCAGCATCACGCCGCCCGCACGCGGGAACAGCGCCTTCACCGCCGCGCCGAGGGCAAGCGGCACCAGGATCACCTTGACGATGGAGAGAAACATGCTTGCCGCGTCCACCGGCAGGTACTGGCTGGCGAACACCCAGACGAGAAACGGCGTGACGAACGGCGCAAGCAGCGTGGACACCGTGGTCAGCGCCACCGAAAGCGCCACGTCGCCCTTGGCGAGAAAGGTCATCACGTTGCTTGCCGTACCGCCGGGGCAGCACCCCACCAGCACCACGCCCGCCGCGATTTCCGGGCTCATCGGCACGACGCGGGTAAGTGCGAAGGCGAGAAGCGGCATCACCGTGAACTGTGCGGCAACGCCGAGCGCCACCTCGCGCGGGCGCCGCACCACCTCGACGAAATCGCCGGGCGAGAGCGTCAGCCCCATGCCGAACATCACCACGCCGAGCAGCCAGATGATGTGCGGCACCACTGGGCGAAAGACCTCCGGCGCGGCATAGGCCAGGGCCGAGAATCCGAGAACCCACAGTGCGAAGGTCCGCCCGACGAACCGGGAAACCGCAGCCAGCATGCCCATGATGGTCCTCCCCATGCAGGGTCGCGCACAAGCCCGGGACCATACCCCCGCGCCGCGGGTTTGGGGAGTCAAAACGCAAAACCAAAACTTTGCGGAGGGTCGCGGACCCTCCGCACCTCCCCTTGGTTTTTCGCAGCGGAACGGCCATCAACCGTCACATCACGTGATGGTTCTATCGCGCTTCGCGCAAAACAGAAGTCATGAGGGGCGCGGGGAGACCGAGTCTCCCCGCAAAGTTTTTACGAGGCCGGCCCGGCTTCACCCCACCGCCACGGCGCACCAGGGGCGGCTCTGCCGCGCCGCCGCCTCGAAGGCGCGGATGTCGGCGGCGTGCCGCAGGGTCTGGACGATCGCGTCGGCGCCGGAGATCAGGTCGGCCTTACGCGCCGCCTCGATGGGGAAGTCCCAGGTTTCCCCCACGGCGCGGATCTCCTGGGCGGGCAGGTCGATGGCGAAGCGGTTGCGCGCCGGGTCCGCCGCCCGCGCCAGCAGGGCGTCGCGCGCCGCCGGGTCGAGGCGGATGGCGAGCAGGCCGTTGCGGCGGCAGTTGTCGAAGAAGATCCCGGCGAAGCCGGTGCCGATGAGGGCGCGGATGCCGAGCTGCATCAGCCCCCAGACCGCGTGTTCGCGGGAGGACCCGCAGCCGAAGTTGTCGCCGACCACGAGGATGGCGGCACCGCGCCACTCCGGCCGGTTAAGCGCGAAGTCCGGCAGCTCCGCGCCGTCCGGGGCGAAGCGCAGGTCGGCGAAGGCGCCCTGGGCCAGTCCCTCTCGCGTCACCGTCTTGAGGAAGCGCTTGGGCATGATCACGTCGGTATCGAGGTTGGGCTGCGGCAGCGGCGCGGCGATACCGGAAAGCGTGGTGATCGGCTGCATGGCTGGGATCTCCCTTCAGGCAATCGGCGGAAAGTCGCGGACATCGGCGATGCGCCCGGCGACCGCGGCGGCGGCCACCATGGCCGGACTCATCAGGTGGGTGCGCGCGCCCCGGCCCTGGCGGCCCTCGAAATTGCGGTTGGTGGAAGAGGCGAGGCGTTCCCCCGGTTCCGCCACGTCGTCGTTCATCGCCAGGCACATCGAGCACCCCGCGGCGGGCCGCCATTCGAAGCCGGCGGCGCGGAACACCGCGTCCAGGCCCTCGGCCTCCGCCGCGGCGCGCACCGCGTTGGAGCCCGGCACCGCCACCGCGGCGACCAGAGGGTGGACGCGGCGGCCGCGCAGCACCGCGGCGGCGGCGCGCAGGTCCTCGATGCGGCTGTTGGTGCACGAGCCGATGAAGGCGCGGTCGATGGCGATGTCCGCTACCGCCTGCCCGGCGGAGAGCCCCATGTAGGCAAGCGCACGGGCATCGGCGGCGCGGCGCGCCGGGTCGGGCTGGTGGGCCGGGTCGGGGATGCGCCCGGTGACCGGCACCGCCTGATCCGGGCTGGTGCCCCAGGTGACGAGCGGCGCGATAGCGGCGGCGTCGAGGCGCACCTCACGCTCGAAGACGGCGTCCGCGTCGGAGGCAAGAACATCCATCTCCGCCGCCATCGCCTCCCAGGCCGCGCCCTGCGGCGCCTGCGGCCTGCCGCACAGCCAGGCGGCGACCGCCTCGCCGGGGGCGATCAGCGCAGCCCGCGCGCCCAACTCCACCGCCATGTTGCACAGGGTCATCCGCCCCGCCATCTCGAGCCCGGCCACCGCCTCCCCGGCGAATTCCACGGCATAGCCGTTGGCCCCGCCCGCGCCCACCGCCGCCACTGTGGCGATCGCCAAATCCTTAGCGGTAACGCCGAAGGGCAACACCCCCTCCACCCGGATGCGGAAATCCTGGAGAGGGCGGTAGACCAGGGTCTGGGTGGCGAGCACGTGCTCCACCTCCGAGGTGCCGATGCCGAAACCGAGCGCGCCGAACGCGCCGTAGGTGGTGGTGTGGGAATCGCCGCAGGCGATCACCATGCCGGGCCGCGCCAGGCCCTGCTCCGGCACCACCACGTGCTCGATGCCCTGGCGCGCATCGCCGAGGCCGTAGCAGCGGATACCGTGGCGGCGGCAGTTGGCCTCCAGCGTGTCGATGAGCAGTGCCGCCTCGGTATCGGCGGGGCTGTTCGTTCGCGTCGCGTTGACGTGGTCCACCACCGCCAGATGCGCCTCCGGTCGCCACACCGGGCGCCCGGATTCGGCCAGCCCGGCGAAAGCCTGCGGGCTGGTGTATTCGTTCATCACATGCAGATCGACGGCAAGCAGCACCTCGCCGTCGGCGAGGGAGCGCACGGCGTGGGCGTCCACCAGTTTGCGGTACAGAGTGCGGGACATGGCGATCCTCCGGATGGCTGTTCCGGATTCACCATAGGCGCACCTCAGGAGATCGATTGAGCGCGAATCATTATACAATAATCGCTTCTAATAATTCGCCGCGGATGGCGTATCTCTGGAGGAAAGCTCTTTTCCACGGAGGCCCCCGATGCAACCCGAAACCCTGTTCCCCGGCTTTACCGAGGCGTTCGTCGATACCGGCGAGGCGCGCATCTTCTGCCGTACGGGTGGCAACGGCCCGGCGCTCCTGCTGCTGCACGGCTACCCGCAAACCTCGGCGATGTGGCACCGCGTCGCCCCGGCGCTCGCCCGCGACTACCGTGTCGTTTGCGCCGACCTGCGCGGCTACGGCCGTTCCGCGAAACCGGAGACCACGCCCGACCACGCGCCCTATTCCAAGCGCGCCATGGCGCGCGACATGGCCGCGGTGATGAGCCATTTCGGTGCGGAAAAATTCCTCCTCGCCGGGCACGACCGCGGCGGACGCGTCGGCCACCGCCTCGCCGCCGACTTCCCCGAGCGGGTGCGCGCGCTGCTCACCCTCGACATCGCGCCGACGCGCGAAATGTACCGCGAGACCGGCCAGGCCTTCGCCCGCGCCTATTGGCACTGGTTCTTCCTGATCCAGAAAGCGCCCTTCCCCGAACGGATGATCGGCGCCGACCCCGAGGCCTATTGGCGCAAGAAATGCGGCTCCGGCAGCGCCGGGCTGACGCCGTTTTCCGAGGCCGCGCTCGCCGAATACCTTACCGCCTTCGCCGACCCGGCGGCGATCCACGGCAGTTGTGAGGACTACCGCGCCGCCGCTGCCATCGACATCGTTCACGACGATGCCGACGGCGACTTCAAACTCCCCATGCCGGTGCATGCTCTCTGGGGCGATAACGGCATCGTCGGCAAGCTGTTCGATCCTCTCGCCCTGTGGCGCGAACGCGCGCAGACCGTCACCGGCCACGGCCTACCGGGCGGCCACTACCTCGCCGAGGAATGCCCGGACATGGTGATCGCCGAATGCCGGGAGTTCTTCTCCCGCATTGCCGCCGCGGGCAGGTAAAATCAAAACTTCCCGGAGGGTCGCGGACCCTCCGGACCTCCCATAACTTGTTTTTCCGCGAAGCGGGATAAGCCTGTACCTGCCATACGCACGGCCTTACGGCGCTGCGCGCAGAAACCGAAATCCTATGGGATCAAAGGGCCCTCCGGCCCTTTGCGGGTCCGGGCAGAGCCCGGCCTGGTTTTCCCGCTACAACGCCGACGCGTCGAGCGCCTGCTGCATGCGCTTGCCGTGAGTACGGCAAAGGTCGAGGAAGGCGGCAAGGGTGGCGGAGGGATCGTTTCGGCGCCAACCCATGCCGAGGCGCATCGGCCCCGCGGCGTCGGCGAAGCGGCGGAAGATGACACCCTCCTGCGGGGTAAGGGTGACCCATTGCGGCACCAGGCCGATGCCGAGTCCCTGGGCGACGAGGCGCAGCAGAGTGGACTTCTCGATCGCCTCGAAGCGGATGAGCGGGCGTTCGCCGACACGGGTGAAGGCGTCCCACAGCATGGCGTGGAGGATCGGCCGGGCGTGGCGGGGGTAGCCGATGAGGTCTTCCGTCATCAGGTCGGCGACGCCGATTGCGGCCTTCTGCGCCAGCGGATGGCCGGAGGGAATGGCGGCGGCGACGCCTTCCTCGATCAGGGCTTCCCACGCGATCGAATCGTCGGCGGTAGGCGCGCGGAAAAAGGCGGCGTCGACGCGGTGGCGCAGCAGTTCCAGCGGCTGCTCGGCGGAAGCGGTGACTTCGGTGAGCGGCACGTGGACGCCGGGGAACGCGGTGCGGAAGTCGCGCAGCACCGGCGGCAGGAACCACACCAGCGCCGCATCGATGCCGCCGACGCGCAGGCGCGGAAAGCCGCTGGCAGCGGCGGTGCGGGCGGCCTCCACCGCCTCGTCGGCGCGGCCGAGCACCGCCCGCGCC
>JBFWJB010000013.1:0-19635 GCA_050253435.1 Rhodospirillaceae bacterium | reverse complement strand
GGGCGACAACATTTCGATGGAAGTGGACCTGATCGCTCCGATCGCCATGGACGAAGGCCTGCGCTTCGCGATCCGCGAAGGCGGCCGTACCGTCGGCGCCGGCGTGGTGGCCTCGATCATCGAGTAAGGATTGGAACAGTTGGGCGTCCGGGCGCGGGTCCGGTGGTTCGCAAGGCGGACGCCCAACACAAAAACGGTGTGAAAGCCATGATGGAAGGTCAAAACATCCGCATTCGCTTGAAGGCGTTCGATCACCGCGTGCTGGACCAGTCCACGCGCGAGATCGTCAATACCGCCAAGCGCACGGGTGCTCAGGTGCGGGGCCCGATCCCGCTGCCGACGCGGGTCGAGAAGTTCACCGTGAACCGGTCCCCGCACATCGATAAGAAGTCGCGCGAGCAGTTCGAAATTCGGACTCACAAGCGCCTGTTGGACATCGTGGATCCGACTCCGCAGACCGTGGACGCGCTGATGAAGCTCGACCTGGCGGCCGGCGTTGACGTCGAGATCAAGCTCTAAAAGGAACGGGAATCATGCGATCCGGTCTGATTGCGCAGAAAATGGGCATGACCCGCGTGTTCACCGAGGACGGGCGGCACGTGCCGGTCACGGTTCTGAAGGTGGACGGCTGCCAGGTGGTGGCGACGCGTACCGCCGAGGCCAACGGCTACACCGCGGTGCAGCTCGGCGTCGGAACCGCCAAGGTGAAGAACGTGTCCAAGGCGATGCGCGGGCACTTCGCGGCGGCCAAGGTCGAGCCGAAAAAGAAGGTTGCGGAATTCGTGGTCTCCGCGGATTGCCTGCTGGACATCGGCAGCGAGCTGTCGGTGAAGCACTTCATCCCCGGCCAGTTCGTGGACGTCGCTGGAACCTCCATCGGTAAAGGTTTCGCGGGCGGCATGAAGCGCCACAACTTCCGCGGCCTGGAAGCCACGCACGGCGTGTCGGTGTCGCACCGCTCGCACGGCTCCACCGGCCAGTGCCAGGATCCGGGCAAGGTGTTCAAGGGCAAGAAGATGGCCGGTCACCTGGGTGCCGAGCGCGTCACCCAGCAGAACCTGCAGGTGGTCTCCACCGACGAGGACCGCGGCCTGATTCTGGTCAGGGGCGCGGTTCCGGGTTCCGAGGGCGGTTGGGTTCTGGTCCGCGACGCGGTGAAGAAGCCGCTGCCCGAGGGCGTTCCCTTCCCGGCCGCGTTCAAGGCTCAGGCCGAAGAGGCCGTCGCCTCCCAGGATAAGGAATAAGGGCGATGAAGCAGGACGTGATCAATTTCGACGCGAAGAGCGTCGGCTCCATCGACCTTGACGAGGGGATTTTCGGCGTCGCGGTGCGCACCGACATTCTGCATCGCATGGTCAACTGGCAGCTCGCCAAGCGCCGCGCCGGCACCCATCAGACCAAGGATATCGGCGCCATCGCCGGCACCACCAAGAAGCCCTACCGTCAAAAGGGCACGGGCCACGCCCGCCAGGGTTCGCTGCGCAGCCCGCAGTACCGCGGCGGCGCCACGATCTTCGGCCCGGTGGTGCGCGACCATGGCCACGAGCTGACCAAGAAGTTCCGCAAGCTCGGTCTCAAGACCGCGCTCTCGGCCAAGGCGGCCGAAGGCAAGCTGGTGGTTCTCGAGGACGGCAAGTTCGCCTCCGCCAAGACCAAGGACTTCGCTGCGAAGCTGAAGGGCCTGGGCTGGGCGAGCGCGCTGATCATCGACGGCCCCGAGGTGGACGGCAACCTGGCGCTCGCCTCGCGCAACGTCATCGGCATCGATGTGCTGCCGCAGCAGGGCGCGAACGTTTACGACATTCTTCGGCGCGACACCCTGGTTCTCACCAAGGCCGCCGTCGAGCACCTGGAGGCGCGTCTGAAATGACCAAGGCGATCAAGATTTCGAAGGAGCGCATGTACGACATCGTGCGCATCCCGGTGATCACCGAAAAGGCGACGCTCGGGTCCGAACACAATCAGGTGACCTTCAAGGTTCCGCTGGACGCGAGCAAGCTCGAAGTCGCGGCGGCGGTGGAAGGCATCTTCGGGGTGAAGGTCACCGCGGTGAACACCCTGCGCCAGAAGGGCAAGACGAAGCGCTTCCGGGGCCGTCTCGGCCAGCGCTCCGACATGAAGAAGGCGTATGTGACCCTGGCCGAAGGCCAGACGATCGACGTCGCGACGGGGGTGTAAGACGATGGCTTTGAAATCGTTCAATCCGACGACGCCGGGTACGCGCGCGCTGATCCTGGTGGACCGTTCCGAGCTCTACAAGGGCAAGCCGGAAAAGACCCTCACCGAGGGCCTGACCAGTTCGGGCGGGCGCAACAACACCGGCCGCACCACCGTGTGGTGGCGTGGCGGCGGGCACAAGCGCAAGTACCGCATGGTTGACTTCAAGCGCCGGAAGCTGGATATTCCCGCGACCGTCGAGCGCCTGGAGTACGACCCCAACCGCACCGCTTTCATCGCCTTCGTGCGTTACGAGGACGGCGAAGTCGCCTACATCCTGGCGCCGCAGCGCCTGGCCGTCGGCGACGTCGTGATCGCCTCCGACCGCGCCGACATCAAGCCGGGCAACGCGATGCCGATGAAGAACATGCCGGTCGGCACCATCGTCCACAACGTCGAGCTCAAGCTCGGCCGCGGCGGGCAGATGGCGCGCTCCGCGGGCTGCTATGCGCAGCTCATCGGTAAGGACGGCGGGTATGCGCAGCTTCGGCTGTCGAGCGGCGAGCTGCGCCTGGTGCGCGGCGAATGCTTCGCCACGGTGGGTGCGGTGTCCAACCCGGACAACCAGAACAACAACCTCGGCAAGGCGGGCCGCAATCGCTGGCTGGGCCGCCGCCCGCACGTGCGCGGCATTTCGATGAACCCGGTCGATCACCCGTTGGGCGGTCGCACCAACGGCGGCGCGCACCCGGTCACTCCGTGGGGCAAGCCGACCAAGGGCAAGCGGACCCGCAGCAACAAGAAAACCGACGGACTGATCATGCGCAGCCGTCATTTGGCCAAGAAGAAGTAAGGGAGAACGACCGTGGCTCGTTCCGTATGGAAAGGTCCGTTTGTGGACGGATACCTCCTGAAGAAGGCAGAGGGCGCCCGTGCTTCAGGCCGCAATGAGGTGATTAAGACGTGGTCGCGCCGTTCGACGATCATGCCGCAGTTCGTGAGCCTCACCTTCGGCGTTCACAATGGGCAGAAGTTCATCCCGGTGCTGGTCACCGAAGAGATGGTCGGTCACAAGTTCGGCGAGTTCGCTCCGACCCGTACCTACTACGGGCACACCGCCGACAAGAAGGCGAAGAGGAAGTAACATGGGCAAGCAGCCGACCAAACGGGCGCTGCCGGAGAATTCGGCGAAGGCATACAGCCACGTCATCCGCACCAGCCCGCGCAAACTCAACCTGGTCGCCGCGGCGATCCGGGGGAAGAGCGCCGAATCCGCTCTGGCGGAACTGACCTTCTCGAAGCGCCGCGTCGCCGGCGAGGTGAAGAAGTGCCTCCAGTCCGCCATCGCGAACGCGGAGAACAATCATCAGCTCGACGTCGACGCCCTGGTGGTGTCGGAAGCCTTCGTCGGCAAGTCGATCTCGATGAAGCGCTTCCAGGCCCGCGCACGCGGCCGCGCCGGGCGGGTCGAGAAGACCTTCTCGAACCTGACCATCGTCGTTACCGAACGCGAGGAGACCGTCTGATGGGACACAAAGTCAACCCGATCGGTCTGCGCGTCGGGATCAACCGTACCTGGGATTCCCGCTGGTACGCCGATGGCGCCGATTATGCCCAGCTGCTGCTTGAGGATCTGTCGATCCGCGAGCATCTGAAGGGCCGCCTGCAGCAGGCGGGCGTCTCGCGCATCGTCATCGAGCGTCCGGCCAAGAAGGCGCGCATCACCATCCACTCCGCGCGTCCGGGCATCATCATCGGCCGCAAGGGCGCCGACATCGAGACCCTGCGCAAGGAGCTCTCGAAGAAGGTGGGCAGCGACGTTCATCTGAACATCGTCGAAATCCGCAAGCCGGAGCTCGACGCGCAGCTCGTCGCCGAGAGCATCGCCCAGCAGCTGGAGCGCCGCGTCGCGTTCCGCCGTGCGATGAAGCGTGCGGTGCAGTCGGCGATGCGCCTCGGCGCCCAGGGCATCCGCATCAACTGCGCGGGCCGCCTGGGCGGCGCGGAAATCGCCCGTACCGAGTGGTACCGCGAAGGCCGCGTGCCGTTGCACACCCTGCGCGCGGACGTCGATTACGGCGTCGGCACCGCCAAGACCACTTACGGCACCTGCGGCGTCAAGGTCTGGATCTTCAAGGGCGAAATCATGGCCCACGATCCGATGGCCCAGGACAAGCGCGCGCAAGAGCAGCGCTAAGAAGGGTAAGAACGATGCTGAGTCCAAAGCGCACGAAGTTCCGCAAGCAGCATAAGGGCCGTATCCACGGTCTGGCCAAAGGCGGATCGGATTTGAATTTCGGGGCCTTCGGCCTCAAGGCGATGGAGCCGGACCGCGTCACCGCGCGGCAGATCGAGGCGGCGCGCCGCGCCATCACCCGCCAGATGAAGCGTCAGGGCCGGGTGTGGATCCGCGTGTTCCCCGATGTGCCGGTGACCGCGAAGCCCGCCGAAGTCCGTCAGGGCAAGGGCAAGGGTTCGGTGGAATTCTGGTCCTGCCGGGTGAAGCCGGGCCGGATCATGTTTGAAGTCGATGGCGTTGCCGAAGACGTGGCGCGTCGGGCGTTCGAATTGGCCGCGGCCAAGCTCCCGATCAAGACCCGCTTCGTCGCCCGCCTGATTGCCGAGGAGGCGTAAACCATGGCGAAGGCGGAAGAGCTGCGCGCGAAATCGATCGATCAGCTTCAGGAAGACCTGGTCGCCCTGAAGAAGGAACAGTTCAACATGCGGTTCCAGCGCGCCTCCGGGCAGCTGGAGAACACCGCCCGGGTGCGTCAGGTGCGCCGCGACATCGCGCGTATCAAGACGGTGATGGGCGCCAAGCGTGGAGAGGCGAAGAATGCCTAAGCGTATCCTGCAGGGCGTGGTGGTCAGCGACTGCAACGACAAGACCGTGACGGTCAAGGTCGAGCGCCGCTTCATGCACCCCGTCTACAAGAAGTTCATCCGGCGTAGCAAGAAGTACGCGGCCCATGACGAGAACAATGCGTTCCATGTGGGCGATGTGGTGCGGATTCGCGAATGCGCTCCGATTTCCCGGACCAAGACCTGGGAAGTCATGGCTGCGGACGCGGAATAAATACGAACATCTGTTTCGAGATAAAGGAAACGGTCCATGATCCAGATGCAAACCAACCTGGACGTAGCCGACAACTCGGGGGCGCGACGGGTGCAGTGCATCAAGGTGCTTGGCGGCGCCAAGCGCAAGTTCGCCTCGGTCGGCGACATCATCGTGGTGTCGGTGAAGGACGCGATCCCGCGTGGGCGCGTCAAGAAGGGCGATGTGCACCGCGCCGTCATCGTGCGCACGGCGAAGGAAGTGCGCCGCCCCGACGGCAGCGTCATCCGCTTCGACCGCAACGCGGCGGTTCTGATCAACAAGCAGAACGAGCCGATCGGCACCCGTATCTTCGGCCCCGTCGTGCGCGAACTCCGCGCCAAGGGCTACATGAAGATCATTTCGCTGTCGCCGGAGGTGCTGTGATGTCCGCTGCGAAGATCAAGAAGGGCGACTTCGTCGTCGTGCTGGCCGGCAAGGACAAGGGCAAGAAGGGCGAGGTGATGCGTTCGCTTCCCTCCGCTTCCCGCGTCGTGGTGCAGGGCGTCAACGTGGTGAAGCGCCACACCCGCCCGACCCAGATGTCGGCCGGCGGGATCGTGGAAAAGGAAGCTCCGATCCACGTCTCCAACGTCGCGCATGTCGATCCGAAGGAAGGCAAGCCGACCCGCGTCGGGTTCAAGACTCTCGAAGACGGCCGAAAGGTTCGCGTTGCGAAGCTTTCCGGCGAAGTCCTCGACAAGTAAGGGGAGCGGGATCAATGGCTGCTCGTTTGCGCGAACACTACGACAACGTGGTTCGCAAGGAAATGCAGGATAAGTTCGGCTACGCGAACCCGATGATGGTTCCGAAGCTGACCAAGATCGTCCTCAACATGGGCGTCGGCGACGCCGTGGCCGATCAGAAGAAGGTGCAGGGCGCCGCCAAGGAAATGGCGGCGATCTCCGGCCAGCGGCCGGTCATCACCAAGGCGCGCAAGTCCGTCGCCACCTTCAAGCTGCGCGAAGGCATGGCGATCGGCTGCAAGGTGACGCTGCGTAAGGACCGCATGTACGAGTTCCTCGACCGTCTGGTCAACATCGCGCTGCCGCGCGTCCGCGACTTCCGCGGCATCCGCGGCAAGTGCTTCGACGGCCGCGGCAACTTCGCTTTCGGCCTGAAGGAACAGATCGTCTTCCCGGAAATCGAGTACGACCAGGTCGAGACCGTCCGGGGCATGGACATCATCATTTGCACGACGGCGCAGACCGACGAGGAAGCCAAGGCGCTTCTGGCCGGTTTCAACATGCCGTTCGCCAAGTAAGGCCGGGAGAGGAACCATGGCGAAAACCAGTGCTGTCGAACGCAACAAGAAGCGCGTCAAAATGGCCGCGAAGTGCGCCGCGCGCCGCGCGCGCCTGAAGGCCATCGTGATGAACCGCGAGGTCACTCCGGAAGAGCGCTTCGAGGCGACCATGAAGCTGGCCGAGGTGGCGCGCAATTCCGCGCCGGTGCGCCAGCGCAACCGCTGCGACCTGTCGGGGCGTTCCCGCGGTACCTACCGCAAGTTCAAACTGGGCCGCGTGATGCTGCGCGATCTGGCCTCCTTCGGCCAGATCCCGGGCATGACGAAGTCGAGCTGGTAAGGAGGGCGCATCCATGTCGATGACGGATCCTTTGGGTGATATGCTCACCCGCATCCGGAACGGCCAGCGGGCGCGCAAGTCGTCCGTCGCCGCCCCGGCTTCCCGCTTCCGCAAGAGCGTCCTGGACGTTCTGGTGCGCGAAGGCTACATCCGCGGCTACGAAGAGGTCGAGGTCCGCAAGGGCATCTCCGAGCTCAAGATCGAGCTGAAGTACCACGAGGGTGAGCCGGTGATCTCGCAGATCGCGCGCGTCTCCACGCCGGGCCGCCGCGTCTATTCCGGCGCCAAGGGCCTGCCGCGCGTCTATAACGGGCTGGGGATTTCCATCCTCTCCACGCCGCGCGGCGTGATGTCCGACTATGAGGCGCGCCAGGCGAACGTCGGCGGCGAAATCCTCTGCAAGGTGTTCTAAGGAAGGGACGGTCATGTCGCGAGTTGGCAAATATCCGGTCGTGGTGCCGGCCGGCGTGACGGTCTCTGTCGAAGGGCAGACCGTGCGCGCCAAGGGCAAAATGGGCGAGCTCTCCTATGACGTCGTCGACGACGTCGAGGCGAAGCTCGAAGACGGCAAGGTGTGGGTGAAGCCGCGCAACGAAACCAAGTTCGCGCGCGCCATGTGGGGCACCAGCCGCGCCCGCATCAACAATCTGGTCAAGGGTGTGAGCGAAGGCTTCACCAAGAAGCTGGATATCGTCGGCGTGGGTTACCGCGCGCAGGTTCAGGGGAAGACCCTGAAGCTCGCGCTCGGCTTCTCCCACGATGTCGATTTCCCGATCCCGGAGGGCATCGCGATTGCGTGCCCGCAGCCGACGCAGATTGAGATTTCGGGCAACGACAAGCAGGTTGTCGGCCAGGTGGCCGCTGAAATCCGCGCCTATCGCGGCCCCGAACCCTACAAGGGCAAGGGCGTGAAGTACGCGGATGAGAAGATCCTGCGCAAGGAAGGCAAGAAGAAGTAAGGGCTTGATCATGAAGACGGCAAAAGAACTCATGGTACGCCGCAAGGCCCGCAACCGCTGGTCCCTGCGCAAGAAGGCCGCCGGACGTCCGCGTCTGTCGGTGCACCGCACCAACGAACACATGTATGCCCAGGTCATCGACGACGTGAACGGCGTGACGATCGTTTCCGCCTCCACGCTGGACAAGGACCTGCGCGGCTCTCTGGAGAAAACCTCGGACGCGGCCGCGGCCGGCGCGGTGGGCAAGCTGCTCGCCGAGCGCGCCAAGGCGAAGGGCGTCGTCGAGGTGGTCTTCGACCGCGGCGGCTTCATGTTCCACGGCCGCGTCAAGGCGCTCGCCGACGCGGCCCGCGAAGGCGGACTGCAGTTCTGAGAGGATGAAGAAGTATGGCTCGTAATCCGAATTCCGAACGTCGTCCGCAGAAGGGAAACAACCCCGAGAGGGAGCGTGACCGCGAGGACGAGTTCGTCGATAAGCTGGTGCACATCAACCGCGTCGCCAAGGTGGTGAAGGGCGGCCGGCGTTTCTCGTTCGCCGCGCTCGTCGTCGTCGGCGATCAGAAGGGCCGGGTCGGCTACGGCACCGGCAAGGCGCGCGAAGTGCCGGAGGCGATCCGCAAGGCCACCGACCAGGCGAAGCGCAACATGATCCGCGTGCCGCTGCGCGAAGGCCGGACGCTGCATCACGACATCCAGGGCCACTTCGGCGCCGGTCGCGTGATTCTGCGCACCGCCGAGCCCGGCACCGGGATCATCGCGGGCGGCCCGATGCGCGCGATCTTCGAGACCATGGGCGTGCAGGACGTGGTGGCGAAGTCCACCGGCTCGGCCAACGCGCACAACATGATCAAGGCGACGTTCGACGCCCTTTCGCTCTTGAATTCGCCCCGCATGGTGGCGAACAAGCGCGGCAAGAAGGTCGGCGACATCGTCGGGCGCCGCGACGGCGCCGCCGCGGTGAAGGAGTAAGACACGATGGCCGCCAAGACGATCAAGGTCACCCAGACCGGCAGCCCGATCGGCCGCAAGTCGGACCAGCGGGCGACGCTGGTCGGCCTCGGACTGAACAAGATGCACCGCACCCGCGAGCTGGAGGATACTCCCTCGGTGCGCGGCATGATCAACAAGGTCGCCCACCTCGTGAAGGTGGCGGACGAATAAGCGGACGCACAGGAAGGTCATAGAGCGATGAAACTCAACCAGATTGCCGACAACGCCGGGGCCCGCAAGGCCCGTACCCGGGTGGGTCGCGGCATCGGCTGCACCAAGGGCAAGACCTGCGGCCGCGGCGTCAAGGGCCAGAAGTCTCGCACCGGCGTCTCGATCAACGGGTTCGAAGGCGGCCAGATGCCGATCTACCGCCGCCTGCCGAAGCGCGGCTTCAAGAACCCGAACCGCGTCGAGTTCGCGGAGCTGACGATCGCCCGCCTGCAGCAGGCGATCAACCACGGCCTCGATCTCGCCCAGACGCTGAACGCCGAGGTACTGAAGACCGCGGGCGTGATCCACAAGCCGCTGGCGGGCATCCGCCTGATCGGCACCGGCGAGCTTTCCGCCAAGGTGACGATCGAGGTGGCGGGCGCCACGCCGGGCGCCATCGCCTCCGTCGAGAAGGCGGGCGGCGCGGTCACCGTGCTGGCTCCTGCGGCTCCGGCCCCGGCCGAGGCCTGACGAAAACGCGGGGACCGGCGCGGCATGCGTCCGCGCCGGTCCCGTTTTTCCTCCGCGGTCCGTCCGCACCGTTTGGTTTTTCCCCGTTTTTCCGCCGCCGGCCGCGCAAGGCCGTTCCGCGGCGGATGTAATGGCTTTCGCAACCGAGGTTTTTGCCCATGGCGTCCGCTGCCGAACAACTCGCCTCGAGCATGAGCTGGGACGCTCTGTCGAAGGCGACGGAGCTCAAGAACCGCATCTGGTTCACGCTGTTCGTTCTGGTGATCTACCGTCTCGGCACCTGGGTGCCGGTGCCCGGCATCGATGCGACGGTGCTGGCGCAGGTGTTCCAGCAGCACGGCGGCGGCATTCTCGGCAACTTCGACATGTTCGCGGGCGGCGCGCTTCGGCGTATGTCGATCCTCGCGCTCGGCGTGATGCCCTACATCTCGGCCTCGATCATCATCCAGTTGATGGGCGTGGCTTCCGAGACCGTGGCGGCGATGAAGAAGGAAGGCGAGGCCGGCCGCAAGAAGCTCAACCAGTGGACTCGTTATCTCACCGTGGTGCTCGCCGCGGCGCAGGGCTACGGCATTGCGACCGGCTTGGAGAACATGGTGACTTCGGGCGGCGTCTCGCCGGTGATGGAGCCGGGCATGTTCTTCCGCGCCGTCACTGTGACGACCCTGGTCGGCGGCACGATGTTTTTGATGTGGCTCGGCGAGCAGGTCACCCAGCGCGGCATCGGCAACGGCATTTCGCTGATCATCTTCGCCGGTATCGTCGCGGGCATTCCGGCGGCGCTCGCCCATACCCTGGAACTCGGCAAGACCGGCGCTCTGCCCGCCTTCGTCATCATCGGCTTCCTGGCGATGGCGCTGGCGGTGATCGCGGGCATCGTTTATGTGGAGCGCGCGCAGCGCCGGGTGCTGATCCAGTATCCGAAGCGCCAGGTCTCCGCCACCCGCATGACCGGCGGCGACACCCAGCACATGCCCTTGAAGATCAACACCTCGGGCGTGATTCCGCCGATCTTCGCCTCGGCGCTGATGGGCCTGCCGGTGACGTACGCCCAGATGGCGGGCGCCAACACGCCGGAATGGATCCGCCCGATCCTCGCGATGTTCGCCCGCGGCAACCCGGTCTACATGATCGCGTTCTCGGCGCTGGTGGTGTTCTTCGCGTTCTTCTATACCACCGTGGTGTTCAACCCGGACGAGACCGCCGACAACCTGAAGAAGGGCGGCGGCTTCGTACCCGGCATCCGCCCCGGCAAGAACACCGCGGACTACCTGCGTTTCGTGCTCAACCGCCTGACCGCGGTGGGCGCGGCCTACCTGGTGCTGGTCACCCTGCTGCCCGAGCTTCTGATGTTCAAGTGGGGCCTGCCGTTCTACTTCGGCGGCACCTCGCTCCTGATCGTGGTGTCGGTGACGCTGGACACGGTGACTCAGGTGCAGTCGCATCTTCTCGCGCACCAGTACGAGGGCCTGATCAAGAAAAGCCGCTTGAACAACCGCAGCGGCCGCCGCCGGTAACCGGCGGGTGGAAAAACTAGGGCGTAGAACAAGGGGGCGTCCCGCACGGCGGGCGAGTACGGAATGGAGATGAAAGGCAAGCGGATCATCCTGATGGGGCCGCCCGGCGGGGGCAAGGGCACCCAGGCGCGGATCCTGCAGGATACCTTCGGCATTGTGCAGCTTTCCACCGGCGACATGTTGCGCGCCGCGGTCAAGGCGGGCACCGAGATCGGCAAGACCGCCCAGAAGATCATGGAGGCGGGTGCGCTGGTTCCCGACGAAGTGATGGTGGGGGTGATCGCCGCGCGCATTGCCGAGCCGGATTGCGCGAAAGGCTTCATTCTCGACGGTTTTCCGCGTACCATTCCGCAGGCGGAAGCGTTGGATGCGATGCTTGCGGAGCGTAAGCTTTCGCTGGATGCGGTGATCGAGGTGCGTGTCCCCGATGCGATGATCGTCGAACGCATCACCGGGCGGTATTCCTGCGCGAAGTGCGGCGCGGGCTACCACGACACGTTCCAGAAGCCGAAGGTCGAAGGCGTCTGCGACGTCTGCGGCTCGACCGAATTCATTCGCCGCAAGGACGACACCGCGGAAACCGTGGTGACGCGCTTGCAGGCATACCACGACCAGACGGCGCCGCTGCTGCCTTACTACGAACAGCGCGGCCTGTTGAAGACCATCGATGGCGCCGCGCCGATCGAAGACGTGACGCGGCAGTTGGTGGAAACGGTGGCCGGTTAAACCCGGCCTTGGGAATTATTATCCGGTGCCCATATGGGAAGCCGTTGACTCGGGAAAAGTTCTTCGTATAATCCCGCGACTTCGGTTTTTCCGCGAAATCAGGCGGCACCAAAGGCAAGTGCTAGGGAGAAGCGGCATTGGCGCGTATTGCAGGCGTTAATATCCCGACCAACAAGCGCGTTCTGATCGCCTTGACCTACATCTACGGCATCGGTCCGAAGATGGCCAAGGAGATCTGCGGCAAGGTCGGCATCAGCGACGAACGGCGGGTGAACCAGCTTTCCGATGAGGAAGTGCTGCGCATCCGCGAGGTCATCGACGGAGACTACACTGTCGAGGGCGACCTTCGTCGTGAAACGACGATGAATATCAAGCGGCTGATGGACCTGAAGTGCTACCGCGGTCTGCGCCATCGCCGTGGCCTGCCGGTCCGCGGACAGCGCACGCATACCAATGCGCGCACCCGCAAGGGCCCGGCCAAACCGATCGCTGGCAAGAAGAAATAAGGGGCTGATGGCACATGGCTAAGGCAGCTGCCGCGCGTCCGCGTCGTCGCGAACGCAAGAACATCGTTTCCGGCGTCGCGCACGTCAACGCGTCGTTCAACAACACCATGGTGACGATCACCGATGCCCAGGGGAATGCGATTTCCTGGTCGTCTTCGGGCACCATGGGCTTCAAGGGTTCCCGCAAGTCCACGCCGTACGCGGCGCAGATGGCCGCCGAAGACGCCGGCAAGAAGGCCATGGACCACGGCATGAAGACCCTGGAAGTCGAGGTCAAGGGTCCGGGTTCCGGGCGTGAATCGGCGCTGCGCGCGTTGCAGGCGGTGGGCTTCACCATCACCGCGATCCGCGACGTGACCCCGATTCCGCACAATGGTTGCCGCCCGCGTAAGCGGCGGCGCGTGTAATTCGGCCTATCCGGGATGAGGCGACGGCTTCCCATGGGGGAATCCGTCGCTTCACCTGTTCGTCTCTGGGGATGAAATCTCCCCGCTCTGTCTGATGAGGCTCCCCGTGATTCAGAAGAATTGGCAGGAATTGATCAAACCGAACAAGCTGACCATCGAGCCGGGTGACGATCCGACGCGGGTTGCGAAGATCATCGCCGAGCCTTTGGAGCGCGGTTTCGGTATGACCGTGGGCAACGCGCTGCGCCGCGTGCTTCTCTCGTCGCTGCAGGGCGCCGCGGTGACCGCGATCCAGATCGAGAACGTGCTGCACGAATTCTCTTCGGTGCCGGGCGTTCGCGAGGACGTCACCGACATCATCCTCAACGTCAAGAACATCGCGCTGCGCATGCACGCCGAAGGCCCGAAGCGCATGGCGCTGAAGAAGGTGGGGCCGGGCGTCGTCACCGCCGGGATGATCGAGGCGGGCTCCGACATCGAGATCCTCAACCCCGACATCGTGCTCTGCACGCTGGACGAGGGCGCGGTGTTCAACTGCGAATTCACCGTCAACACCGGCAAGGGCTACGTGCCCGCGGCGATGAACCGCCCCGAGGACTGCCCGATCGGCCTGATCCCGGTGGATGCGATCTTCTCGCCGGTCTTGAAGGTCGCCTACGAGGTGGAGAACACCCGCGTCGGCCAGGTCACCGACTACGACAAGCTGATCATGAACATCATCACCGACGGCACGGTGACCCCGGAAGACGCCGTGGCTCTGGCTGCGCGCATCGTCCAGGACCAGATGCAGCTGTTCGTCAACTTCGAGGAGCCGCAGAGCCAGCCGGAAGCCGAAAAGGCCGACGAGCTGCCGTTCAACAAGAACCTGCTGCGCAAGGTGGACGAGCTGGAGCTTTCGGTGCGCTCCGCCAACTGCCTGAAGAACGACAACATCATCTACATCGGCGATCTCGTCCAGAAGACCGAGACCGAGATGCTGCGGACCCCGAACTTCGGCCGCAAGTCCTTGAACGAGATCAAGGAAGTGCTGGCCTCCATGGGCCTGCACCTCGGCATGGACATTCCGAACTGGCCGCCGGAGAACATCGAGGAACTGGCGAAGAAGCTGGAAGAGCCCTACTGAGGCGCTTTTCCCCTTCGCGGGTGAAAATGGGCTCATGGGGAGCCCGGCGCGCCGGCCCTGGGGCATGCCCTGCGGCGGCGATGCAAACGTCATCGGTCTCGTGCGCGAGCCGACAGCTTAGGAGGATGGAAGATGCGTCACCGTATGGGCGGCCGCAAACTCAACCGCACCAGCGCTCACCGCAGCGCGATGTTCGCCAACATGGCGGCTGCGCTTTTGAAGCATGAGCAGATCAAGACCACGCTGCCGAAGGCCAAGGACCTGCGTCCCATCGTCGAGAAGCTGATCACCCTCGGCAAGCGCGGCGACCTGCACGCCCGCCGTCAGGCCTATGCGCAGTTGCGCGACGAGGCGGTCGTCGCCAAATTGTTTTCGGTCCTCAAGGACCGCTACGCGACCCGTCAGGGCGGCTACTCCCGCGTCCTCAAGGCCGGCTTCCGGTACGGCGACTGCGCGCCGATGGCGATCATCGAGCTGGTCGACCGCGATCCGGCGGCGAAGGGCCTGGACTCCGGTCCGACCATGGTGAAGGACGAGGAAGAGGTCGCGGCCGAGGCGTAAAGCCCGCCCCGACGAACGCATCGCGAAGGCGGCCCCCGGGCCGCCTTTGTCGTTTCAAGGAAAGAAGGAGCCGGACAGGATGATGCGGACGATGCGCGCCTGGGGGATGGGGATTCTGCTGGCCGCGGCGCTCGCCGTCCCGGCGCAGGCCGAGGACCGGACGGTCCCGGCGAGCCGGGCGGAGGTGCAGCTCTCCTTCGCGCCCCTGGTCAAGGCCGCCGCCCCCGCGGTGGTCAACATCTACACCCGCAAGGTGGTGACGGTGCGCCAGCGGGTGAACCCGCTGATGAACGACCCGTTCCTCCGCCAGTTCTTCGGCGACCAGTTCGGCTTCGGCCAGTCGGTGCCGCGCGAGCGGGTGGAGCGCGCGCTCGGTTCCGGCGTGATCATCCGCCCCGACGGGGTGATCGTCACCAACAACCACGTGGTGGACGGCGCGGACGAGATCACCGTGGTGCTGTCCGACCGCCGCGAGTTCCCCGCCACCCTGGTCGGCCGCGACCCGCGCACCGATATCGCGGTGCTCAAGATCGACGCCAGGGGCCACGCCCTGCCGCATCTGGAATTCGGCGAGGAGGACGCGCTCTCCGTCGGCGACCTGGTGCTCGCCATCGGCAACCCCTTCGGCCTCAACCAGACCGTCACCTCGGGCATCATCTCGGCGCTGGCGCGCACTTCGGTCGGCATCGCCGATTACGGCTTCTTCATCCAGACCGACGCGGCGATCAACCCCGGCAACTCCGGCGGCGCGCTGATCGACATGAAGGGCCGCCTCGTCGGCATCAACTCGGCGATCTACTCGCGCGGCGAGGGCGCAGGCTCCATCGGCATCGGCTTCGCCATCCCCAGCCCGATGGTGCGCGCCGTGGCGACGAGCATCCTTGCGCACGGCCATGCGGTGCGCTCGTGGTTCGGCGCCTCGGGCGATACCGTCTCTTCCGACATGGCGGACAGTCTCGGCCTCGACCATCCCTTCGGCGCGATCATCGCCGACGTCTACCCCGGCAGCCCGGCGGCGCACGCGGGGCTGCGGTCCGGCGACATCGTGCTCGCGGTCAACGGGCGCGAGGTTTCCGACGTCGCCGCCCTGCGCTACCGCCTCGCCACCGTGCCGGTGGGCGACCAGGCGGCGCTTACCGTGCTGCGCCAGGGCCGCCGCGTCGAACTCGCCGCCACCCTGATCGAACCGCCGGACATGCCGCCGCGCGACACCACCGCCGTCGGCGGCCGCCTGCCGCTCTCCGGCGCGGAAATCGCCAACCTCAACCCCGCCCTGGCGGAGGAAACCGGCCTGCCGCTCGGCAAGGGCGGCGTGGTGGTGACCAAGGTGGCGCGCGGCTCGCTCGCTGCGCGCCTCGGCTTCCGTCCCGGCGACCGCATCGTCGCGATCAACCGCCATGCGGTGGGCGGCGTCGCCGCGACGCTCAAGGCGCTGCGCAATGCCCCCAACGGCTGGCAGGTGGAAATCGACCGCAACGGCGAACGCCTCTCGGTGACGGTGCAGTAAAACAAAAACGTCGCGGAGGGACTCGGTCCCTCCGCACCTCCCATAACTTTGGTTTTCGCGCGAAGCGCCATAAGCTTGTATCGGTTGCCGCAGGGGTGTTGCCTGCCGCTGCGCGGCGAAAAAAGTTATGGGGTGCGCGAGGGGACCGAGTCCCCTCGCAAAGTTTTGGTATTATGCCTTTTCAGGGCAGCGCCCCTGGCCTGGTTCTAGGAAAGCCTTTGAGTCATGAGCGACGAGTTGTTCGACCGGGACGAGAAGAAGCCGAAGGCGGGGCGCGCTGCGCCGCATCCTTTGGCCGACCGTCTGCGCCCTGCGGAGGTGGAGGGGATTCTCGGTCAGGACCACGTGCTCGGGGCGGATGGGCCGCTGTCGCGCCAGTTGGCGCAGGGGCGGGTGCCGTCGCTGATTCTGTGGGGGCCGCCGGGTTGCGGCAAGACGACGCTGGCGCGCGCGCTGGCGACGCGCACCGACCTGGCGTTCCGGCCGTTGTCGGCGGTGTTCTCCGGGGTTGCGGACCTGCGCAAGGTGTTCGAGGAAGCGAAGCAGCAGCGCAAGGCCTCTGGACGCGGCTCGCTGCTGTTCGTCGATGAGATTCACCGTTTCAACAAGGCGCAGCAGGACGGTTTCCTCCCCTATGTGGAGGACGGCACCGTGGTGCTGGTCGGGGCGACCACCGAGAACCCGTCTTTCGAGCTGAATGCCGCGCTGATGTCGCGGTGTCAGGTGATCGTGTTGAAGCGTCTCGACGATGCGGCGTTGGAGGCTTTGCTCGCCCGCGCCGAGGTCGACCTCGGCCGCGCGCTGCCGCTGGACGCCGCGGCGCGCGAGGCGCTGAAGGCGATGGCCGACGGCGACGGGCGGATGCTCTTGAACATGGTGGAGGCGGTGGCCGGCATGGCCGGGGAGGGCGAGGTGTTCGCGCCGGCGGACCTCGCCCGCGTGGTGCAACGCCGCGCCCCGGTGTTCGACAAGGCGGGAGAGGGGCACTACAACCTGATCTCCGCGCTGCACAAGTCGCTGCGCGGGTCGGATACGGATGCCGCGCTCTACTGGCTGGCGCGCATGCTGGACGGCGGCGAGGACCCAGCCTACATCCTGCGCCGCCTCACCCGCTTCGCCATCGAGGATGTGGGGCTGGCCGATCCCGGCGCGATTTCCCAGGCGATTTCGGCGTGGGAAACCTACGACCGCCTCGGCTCGCCGGAGGGAGACCTGGCGCTCAGTTACCTCGTCATCTACCTCGGCACTGCGCCGAAATCCGTGGGCGCGTACAAGGCGCACGGCGCGGCGAAGCGCGCGGCGAAGCGCACCGGCTCGCTGATGCCGCCGATGCACATTCTCAACGCGCCGACCAAGATGATGCAGGAGCTCGGCTACAGCGCGGGCTATCAGTACGACCCGGATACCGCCGACGGCTTCTCCGGGCAGAACTACTTCCCCGAAGGCATGGACCGGGAGGCCTTCTACCACCCGGTCGAGCGCGGTTTCGAGCGCGAGATCGGCAAGCGCCTCGCCTATTGGAACCGCCTGCGCGCCGAAAAGAAATCCACCGACGAAAGCGGCACCCGATGACATCCCAAGACACCTCCGGCGTGCGCACGCTCGCCGTTTCCGCCGACGACGACGGCATCCGCCTCGACCGCTGGTTCGCCCGCCACGTGCCGGAGTGCGGCCGCATCCAGGTGGAGAAGCTCTGCCGCACCGGCCAGGTGCGCCTCGACGGCAAGCGCGTCAAGGCGGGCGACCGCGTCGCCGCCGGGCAGTCGGTGCGCATTCCGCCGATTGCGCCGAGGCCGCAGCACGCCGCGCCCAAGGCGCCGCCGCCCTTGCCCGAGGCGCTGGTCGCCGAGTTGCGCGCCGCGGTGCTGCACAAGGACGCTCAGGTGCTGGTGATCAACAAGCCCGCGGGGCTCGCGGTGCAGGGCGGCACCGACACCGCGATGCATGTGGACGCGCTGCTGGATGCGCTGAAATTCGGCCTGGAGGAGCGCCCGCGCCTGGTGCACCGGCTGGACAAGGACACCTCCGGCGTGCTGGTGCTGGCGCGCACCCGCGCCGCGGCGCAGGCGCTCACCGCCGCCTTCCGCGAGCGCCGCACCCAGAAGCTCTATTGGGCGATCGTCGCGGGCGTGCCGCAGCCGCGCGAGGGGCGCATCTCCGCGCCGCTCGCCAAGGTCAAGCACGGCCCGGTGGAGAAGATCGCGGTGGACGACGACGAGGGCAAGACCGCGGTCACCGATTTCCGCGTCGTCGATGCGGTGCGGAAGCGCGCCGCCTGGGTGGCGATGATGCCGCGCACCGGGCGGACGCACCAGCTGCGCGCCCATATGGCCCACATCGGCACGCCGATTCTCGGCGACGGCAAGTACGGCGGGCGCGCCGCCTTTTTGCCCGAAGCGGCGGACGGCGTGACGAAGGTCAAGCAGCTGCACCTGCATGCGCGGGCCATCGTGGTGGCGCATCCGGCGGGGGGCATGCTGCGCGTTACCGCGCCGCTTTCGCCGCACATGGCGTCCACCTTCGCCGACCTCGGCTTCGAAGAGGTGCTGGGCCGCGACGAGCCGATGTTCGACCTCGACTACTGATCCGGTCTCCACGCAAACGAAAACCGGCCGCGCAAGCGGCCGGTTTTTTGTATGACCGGCGGCTCCGCAAGGAGCCGCCGGAAGCTCGTTCGTCTTACAGCCTCACGCCGAAGGCGATCGGCATCATCACGTACATCGAGATGACGGAGATGACGATACCGATGAGGTTGTAGGTCATGCCGGACTTGAACATGTCGGGCACGCGGATCAGACCGGAGCCGAACACGATGGCGTTCGGCGGGGTGGCCACCGGCAGCGAGAAGGCCAGCGACGCGCCCAGAGCCACCGGGATCGCCATGATCAGCGGCGAAACGCCGAGACCCTGGGCGATGGAGATGGCGAGCGGCACGAAGGTCGCGGCCACCGCGGTGTTGGAGGTCATCTGGGTGAGCAGCATGGAGACCAGCGCGAGGATGGTGATCATGATGATCGAGCTCATACCGGCCAGGGCCTTCATCTGCTCGGCCACGTAGGTGGTCACACCGGCCTTCGCCAGGGCGCCGCCGAGCGCGAACCCGCCGCCGAACAGCAGGATGGCGTCCCACGGAATACCCTTGGTGAACAGCGAGGTGTCGAGCACCATCTTGCCCTTCTTGAAATCCACCGGGATAACGAAGCAGAGCAGGAGGGTGGTCATACCGATGGTCGAATCGGTGATGAACTTCTTGAGCGGCACCATCTTACCCGCGACCTCGACGGACGGCAGGAGGGCCACCAGCTGCGGGCGCAGGATCCACGCGAGAGCGGTACCGACGAACAGGATGGTGGTGATGGTTTCGCCCTTGCTCATCTTGCCGAGCCTTTCGAGCTCTTCATCGACGATCGCGCCGGCGTGGGACAGGTCGAGCGCGGCAATCGGGAAGAACATCGGAAGGGTCCACCAGGCGATCGCCAGGAGGGCGATGCCGGCGGGAGCGCCGACCATGATGAAGTTGGCGAACGGAACCGCGGTGCCGGTCATCTGGGCAACCTGGCCGGCCATCACCGCGTTGGGCGGGGTGCCGATCAGGGTGGCCATGCCGCCCATGGAGGCGGAGAAGGCGATGCCGAGCATCACGCAGATGCCGAAGTTGGTCGCGGCCTTCTTCTCCACTTCGCTCTTGCTTTCGCCTTCCTGGACCATCTTAACCATGGCCATGCCGATCGGCATCATCAGGGCGGCGCAAGCGGTGTTGGACATCCACGCGGAGAGGAAGCCGGTGGCGACCATGAAGCCGAGGATCAGCATCTTCGGGT